>NZ_JAQJCQ010000012.1:0-171410 GCF_038442435.1 Xanthomonas protegens
CGGACACCCTAGGGCCAGCATGTGGAGGGCGGAGCCGATCTACGATGCAAGCTCGAAGCTTTAGGAGCGACTGGACCTCCCACACCTCCTCCGATGATCAGTCGGAAGACATGACGCCTGTTTAGGGGCGACATGTCCAGATACAAGGAGCGGCTTTAGCCGCGACGGGCGTTACCGGTGACGCCTGTCGCGGCTAAAGCCGCTCCTACGAAGAGCAAAAAACGCAAAGGTCGCGGGCGTACCACACAGGCGCAGCCTTGCCTCACCCACCACGCGCCTGCTCCAGCACCCGCCGCTGCATCTCGTCCAGGTACTCGTCCAGTTCCTGCACCGAGGTAAAGATCTCGTTCAACGGCACCGCCTTGACCACGTCGAACACCTTGCGGATCTGCGGTTGCGGGTTCACCACCAACACCCGGCCGTCGCGCGCGGCCAGCACCTTGCGCGCCTTGAAGATCGAGCGGATGCCGGCGCTGCTGATGTAGTCCAGGTGCGACAGGTCCAGCACCAGGGTGGTGAGCTGCGTGGCCAGCAGCGGCGCCAGCGCCTCGTCCAGGGCCTGGTAGGTGTGGGTGTCCAGGCGCCCGCTCAGGGTGATGCGTTGGCGCTTGTCCTGCGCCGGATCGATCTGCAGGCTCAACGTGGTCATGCGGGCGACTCCTGAAGGGATGGATCGGCGGGCTGCAGCAGGACGATGCGCACGACGTTGCGGCCGCCGTCGTGGCGATATTCCAGGCGATCGGCGAGTTGCTGCACCAGGTGCAGGCCGAGGCCGCCGATCGGGCGCTCGGCGATGTCCGCGTCCAGGTCCGGCACCGGCGCCGTGCGCGGGTCGAAGGCCGGGCCGCTGTCGTGGAACTCCAGCACCAGCGCGTCGTGCAGCAGGTGCAGGATCACGTCCACCGGCAGCGGCTCACGGCGCAGGTGGCCATGCTCCAGGGTGTTGCAGGCCAGTTCCTCGACGATCAGCCGGGTGCGGCTCACCTGCTCGCCGCTCACGCCGTGGCGCAGCAGCGCCGCCTCCATGCTGTCGCTCAACTGCGCCAGTGCGTCGATTGCCGGTTCCATCTGCCATCGCAGCATCATCGTGTCGTCTCCCGTGCCGGATCCTGGCGCAGCCGGATCGCCAGCAGGGTAATGTCGTCGGACTGCGGTGCCGGCGCGGTGAACGCCTGCACATCGGCCAGCACCGCGGCGCATTGCGCCTGCGCGTCGGCGCCGGGCTGCAGCGCCGCCAGCAGCCTGGCTTCGCCGTACGGCTGCTCCTGCGCATCCATCGCCTCGGTGATGCCGTCGGTGTAGCTGAGCAGGGTGGCGCCGGCGGCCAGGCGGCCATGGACCACCGGATAACGCGACTGCGGCTCCAGCCCCAGCGGCGGACCCGATTCCAGCGGCAGCAGTTCGGCGTGGCCGTCTGCGCCGAGCAGCAGCGGCGGCTCGTGGCCGGCACTGGACAGCCAGTAGTCGCCGCTGTGCACGTCGATCAGCCCGCACAGCACGGTGGCGAACATGCACGGCTCGTTGCCTTCCACCAGCCGCTGCGAGGCCGCGATCAGGATCGCGTCCGGGCGCGTGTGCCGGCGCGCGGCGATCTCCAGCACCGTCATCGCCCGCGCCATGAACAGCGCCGCCGGCACGCCCTTGTCGGACACGTCGCCGACCACGAACCACAGCAGCCCCGGCTCGGTCTCGAAGAACTGGTAGAAGTCGCCGCCGACCATCTCCGCCGGCTCCAGCAGCGCATGCGTCTCCAGGTGCTTGTGGGCGCTGTCGAAGGTGCGCCCCACCGGCAGCATCGCCTGCTGGATGTCGCGCGCGATCGACAGTTCGCTCTGCATGCGCTGCCGCGCCTGCGCCAGCGTGGCGATCTCGTCCAGCTGGCGCTTGATCGACCCACGCGCGCTGTCGAAGGCGCGCGCCATCACCCCCACTTCGTCCGCGCGCTGCACGTGGCGCAGCGGATAGTCGAACGCGCCCTGGCTGAAGTGCAGCGCCGAGTCGGTCAGGTCCTCGATCGGCCGTACCAGCCGCACCGTGTAGCGGTGCAGCAGCCACAGCCACAGCGCCAGCGCGGCGGCGCCGGCCAGCGCGCCCCACAGCACGATGCGGTCCAGCCCGGCCAGGATGTAGTCCTCCGACACGCTCAGCGCGAAGGTCCAGCCGGTGTCGCCCACCGCCGCGCTCTGGGTGAGGTAGCGGGTGCCGTCCGGCGCGGTGTGCTCGAAGCGCACCGGCCTGTGGGTGTCGGCCGCCTGCGCCAGCGGCGACAGGTCCGGCCGCGCCCGCGCCACGTGCGCCTCCAGGGTGCGGCGGAAGCGCAGCGCCGGGTCCGGGTGCAGCACGAACAGCCCGTCCGGCGACAGCAGCATCGGCTGCAGCCCGCTGTTGGCCGGCAGTTCGGCGACGATGGCCTGCAGCCGCTGCAGCGGCACGTCCACGCTGACCATGCCGATCGCCGGCGCCTGCGGTCCGTCGCCGGGCAGGCGCAGCGGCAGGTTGTAGGTGGTCAGGTAGGCGCCGCCGGTGCTGGCATCGCTGTACGGCTCGGACCACCACGGCGCCGGTGTGGCCAGGGTGCGCCGGTACCAGGGCATGCTGCGCGCGTCGAAGCCCAGCGCCTCCACCGGTTGCTCCAGCACCCCGGTGGCGGTGCGCCGCAGGTGCCAGGCAAAGCCGCGGTCGTCGCCCTTCAGCGCCCCCGGCTCGATCACCAGCAAGGCGCCGGCGATGTCCGGGTCGCCCTGCAGCGTGGCCTGCAGCAGGTTGCGCAGGTTGAACGGTTGCCGGCCCAGCCCGCTCGCGGCGGCGGCCAGGGTGCGCCCGCTCACCTGCACCGAGCCCAGCGTGGCGTCCAGGCTGCGCGCGGTCTGCTGGGTCAGCCCGGCCACCTCCTCGCGGGCGTTGCGCACCATCACCTCGCGCGCGCCCACGTAGAACAGCAGGGCCAGGCCCAGCAGCAGCGCCACCTGCAGCAGGCTGCCCCACAACAGCAGCCGCGTGCGCAGGCTGTGCCGCCAGGCGACCGCGGAGGCGTCCTGCGCTGACGAGGCAAGGGCGATGGCGGCGCTCCACGGGGGCCTGGAGCCCGATCATAAGCGTAGCCGCGGCCGCCCGGCACAGCGGCCGTGGCGGCTGTCCCGCAGGGTGTCCCGGGCCAATGTGACAGTCCGTTCCATACGCTGGCGTACGAGGTCCTGAGAGGCGGTTGCGCTACACTTGCAGGCTTCGAGAAAACACATGCCATCGCGCGCGTGCGTGCGACCTACGGGAGCGTTATGAACTGGTTGAACGAGGTGCTGCAGAACGATCCGAACCCCACTGAAACCCAGGAGTGGATCGAATCGCTCAAGGCCGTCATCGATGTCGCAGGCCCCGAGCGCGCGCATCAGCTGCTGGAGGACATGGTCGAACTGACCCGTCGTTCCGGCGCCTACCTGCCGTTCTCGCCGACCACCGAGTACGTCAACACCATCTCCCCCGCCAACGAGGCCAAGAGCCCGGGCGATGCGGCCATCGAGTGGAAGATCCGCTCGATCATCCGCTGGAACGCGATGGCCACCGTGGTCCGCGCCAACCGCAAGCCGGGCGACCTGGGCGGCCACATCGCCTCCTTCGCCTCCAGCGCCACCCTGTACGACGTGGGCTTCAACCACTTCTGGCGCGCGCCCTCGGACAAGCACCCCGGCGACCTGCTGTACATCCAGGGCCACAGCTCCCCCGGCATCTACGCCCGCGCCTTCCTGGAAGGCCGCATCAGCGAAGACCAGCTCAACAACTTCCGCATGGAAGTGGACGGGCAGGGCATTTCCTCCTATCCGCACCCGTGGCTGATGCCGGACTTCTGGCAGACCCCCACCGTGTCGATGGGCCTGGGCCCGCTCAGCGCCATCTACCAGGCGCAGTTCATGAAGTACCTCGAGCACCGTGGCCTGATCGAGAAGTCCGACCGCAAGGTGTGGTGCTTCATCGGCGACGGCGAGAGCGATGAGCCCGAGACCTTGGGCGCCATCGCCCTGGCCGGCCGCGAAGGCCTGGACAACCTGATCTTCGTGGTCAACTGCAACCTGCAGCGCCTGGACGGCCCGGTGCGCGGCAACGGCAAGATCATCCAGGAGCTGGAAGGCGTGTTCCGCGGCGGCGGCTGGAACGTCATCAAGCTGCTGTGGGGCGGCTACTGGGATGCCCTGCTGGCCAAGGACACCAACGGCGTCCTCAAGAAGCTGATGATGGAAACCGTCGACGGCGAGTACCAGAACTGCAAGGCCTTCGGCGGCGCCTATACCCGCGCCAACTTCTTCGGCAAGTACCCGGAGACCGCGGCCATGGTCGCCGGCCTGTCCGACGACGACATCTGGCGCCTGAACCGCGGCGGCCACGATCCGCACAAGGTCTACGCCGCCTACCACCAGGCGGTGAACACCAAGGGCATGCCCACCGTGATCCTGGCCAAGACCGTCAAGGGCTACGGCATGGGCTCGGCCGGCGAGGCGCTGAACCCCACCCACCAGACCAAGAAGCTGGACGACGACGCCGTGCGCGCGTTCCGCGACCGCTTCAACATCCCGCTCAGCGACAAGCAGCTGGCCGACGCCGAGCAGGTGCCGTTCTACCACCCCGGCCCGGACTCGCCGGAAGTGCAGTACCTGCAGGAGCGTCGCGCCGCGATGGGCGGCTACCTGCCGCAGCGCCGCCGCAAGGCCGACCTGTCCATCCCGGCCCCGGGCCTGGACAAGTTCGAGCGCCTGCTCAAGGACAGCGGCGAGCGCACCTACTCCACCACCATGGCCTTCGTGCAGAGCCTCAACATCGCCCTGCGCGACAAGGAACTGGGCCCGCGCATCGTGCCGATCGTGGCCGACGAAGCCCGTACCTTCGGCATGGAAGGCATGTTCCGGCAGATCGGCATCTACGCCCCGTTCGGCCAGAAATACAAGCCGGTGGACGCCGACCAGCTGATGTTCTACCGCGAAGACCAGTCCGGCCAGGTGCTGCAGCAGGGCATCAGCGAGCCGGGCGCGATCTCCTCGTGGATGGCCGCCGGCACCAGCTACTCGGTCAGCAATGTGCCGATGCTGCCGTTCTACATCTACTACTCCATGTTCGGCTTCCAGCGCGTGGGCGACATCGCCTGGCAGGCGGCGGACATGCGCACCCGCGGCTTCCTGCTCGGCGGCACCGCCGGCCGCACCACGCTCAACGGTGAAGGCCTGCAGCACGAAGACGGCTTCAGCCAGGTCATCGCCGGCTCCATCCCCAACGTGCGCAGCTACGACCCCACCTTCGGCTACGAAGTCACCGTGGTCATGCAGTACGGCATCCAGCGGATGATGCAGGAGCAGGTGGACGAGTACTACTACATCACCCTGATGAACGAGAACTACGCCCACCCGGAAATGCCGGCGGGCGCGGAAGACGGCATCATCAAGGGCATGTACCTGCTCAAGGACGCCGGCAAGCCCAAGAAGGGCGAACTGCGCGTGCAGCTGCTGGGCTCGGGCACCATCCTGCGCGAAGCCATCGCCGCGGCGGAACTGCTGGACAAGGACTTCGGCGTCACCGCCGACATCTGGTCCTGCCCCAGCTTCAACGAACTGCGCCGCGACGGCTTCGACGCCGAGCGCTGGAACCGCCTGCACCCGGAAGGCGAACAGCGCAAGCCGTTCGTCACCCAGCTGCTGGAAGGCCGCCAGGGCCCGGCCATCGCCGCCACCGACTACGTGCGCGCCTTCGCCGACCAGATCCGCGCCTTCGTGCCGATGCACTACACCGTGCTGGGCACCGATGGGTTCGGCCGCTCGGATACGCGTGCGAACCTGCGCCGGTTCTTCGAAGTGGATCGGTACTACATCGCGCATGCCGCGATCGCGGCGTTGGCGAAGGATGGGAAGATGACCGGGAAGGATGTGGCCAGGGCGATCAAGCAGTACAAGATCGATCCGGAGAAGGCTAATCCGGTTGGGGTTTGATAAGTTACGTGTGTAAGGTATAGGGCGGCCTTGTGCCGCCCTATTTTATTTGTTGGCGTTTGCATATATTTTAGATATATGGAACGCTGTATCGGCGACTTGCCGATAAAAAAGCAGGAACGTGACCAGGAAGATCATGATGGATCAATCCGCCTTTCCAAACGAATCTCGACAAAGCGAACGGTCAACCCACTCGATAGCGCCGGCTGGCGAATCTCCAGCCGGAGGGGCGGTCGTGAGTCTCTTCTGCGGGGCCGGTGGGCTGGATCTCGGGTTTGAGAAAGTCGGCTTCATTGTGCCAGCGGCTTATGATATTAGGCAATCAAGCATCGATTCCTACAATGCAAATCGATCAAGTGTGCTCACAGGCCATGTGTTTGATGTTCGCGATTTGTCCGTGGAGAAGATTTCGCTAGATGCTGGTGGAAGACTAAACTTTGTCGGCTTAATTGGTGGGCCGCCTTGCCAAAGTTTTAGTGGGGCAAACACCACGGATAGAATTGATGATCCAAGGCATTCACTCCCTGATCAATATGCACGCTTGGTCCACGAACTGAATGAAAGCTCGCCTCTTCATTTTTTTGCATTCGAAAATGTTCTCGGGCTCATTGGTCCAAAGCATGCTCACGTCTTCGAGAGGATGAAGAGTGAGCTTAGTAAGGAATTCAATCTCACTGAGGCTGTAATGGATGCCTACGATTTTGGCCTTCCGCAGCGACGTAGGCGTATCATTGTTGTGGGATTTAACAAGGCCCTTTACGGAGCCAGGAAGTGGATACCTCCCCAGCCCAACGCAGTCGCAATGACAGTCAAGGACGCAATTGGAGACCTTCCAGAGCCTATCCACTTCGAACGGGGCCTCTCAACAGATTCAATTCCATTTCATCCAAATCACTGGTGCATGAAGCCTAAGTCTGAGAAGTTCATCAGCGGGAGGATGAGTATCGGTAGCAAAAATAGACGTTGTTTTAAGGTCTTAAGCTGGCATGAGCCAAGTCCAACTGTTGCGTATGGCAATCGCGAGGTTCATGTTCATCCTGGCCAACATCGTCGCCTGAGCGTGTTAGAAGCGATGCGGCTACAGGGGTTTCCAAACGATTTTGTTCTGAAGGGAACGCTTTCTGCCCAGATTACGCAGGTGAGTGAAGCGGTGCCTCCGCCTATGGCTGCCATTATTGCGGAATCCATTCGGACCCAGTTGCAGCTAGACTGAGTGAGACAAAGGACCAAAGGAGTGGCAAATTGGAAACGAATGAATTTGACCCCGTGCCTGACGTTGGTTTTATCGAGCGGCAAAGCGAACTTGCGAAATACCTCGGCAATCCTGATGACGCAGGGAAGCCGATTAAAACGCATCTTCAAGCAAGTGATCGTGTTATCGCAAGGGTTACGGACGGAATTTACCGTGAGCCAGCATCGGCGCTGAGAGAGCTGATCTCAAATGCTTGGGATGCGGATGCGCGTAATGTTTCCATCTTGACTGATGCGCCGCGTTTTGGTCGCATCTATGTTCGAGATGACGGCAATGGCATGACGTTCGAAACATTGTCTCACTTAGTCAAAAACATCGGTGGCAGCGCAAAGCGCAATGCTAAGGGGCAAGAATTAGGTGTAACTGGAGGCGACACAGACGTATCTCCCGGCGGTCGACAGCTGATCGGGAAAATAGGAATTGGGTTGTTTTCCGTGAGTCAGCTGGCACGTCGATTTCGAATCATCACAAAAGTTCGTGGTGCGGACTACCGCTTAATTGCGGAGGTCTCTTTACGGACATACGCTGAGGATGGCGACGAGTACGATCACGCCGAAAGCGAAAGTGATGATAGGTACATTACAGGGATAGTTGAGATCGTAAGGCAGAAAGCTGAAGATCTGGATTCCCATGGCACTGATCTTATTCTTGAGGAAATCAAGCCGCGTGTCCGAAATATCTTGCGTGACGCTGATCGGTGGGCGCTAATTCGCGAAAAGGATGAGGCGCTACTGCGCGGAGACAAAGAAGCCGCCAATGCGATTCGCGTCAATCGTCCTGCATTTCACGTAGGTAATATGGCGCCAACAACGCATGGAGATGTGGCGACCATCGCTGAAGCACCTAAGCTGCCTTGGAAAGAAAACGATCAGGAAGATGTGCGAATGTCGATCCTCATGGACGAGGTGGAGCGTGAATCAGGCAAGTCCAATCGAGCAGATATAAGTTCGACGCTCGACGCATATCTGAATATGTTGTGGACATTAGGCCTTTCGGCGCCAGTGCGATATGTCGATCGTCATCCTTATGATCTAACTGCCAGTGACAATATTCAACTTTATTGGATTTCAAATGAGCAGCGCGGACAGGCTACTCATGTCTTAATGGAAAATGGAGAGACTGTTCGTGAGGCAATACATCGCCGAGGTCCGGGAAACCACAGGCTACTAGATGGACAGGAGCAGGGGCAGGGTGGATTTAGGGTGGTTATCGATGGTGTCGAGATCAAACGCCCGATTCGGTACAAATTCATCCCTGCTGGAGAGAAGAATATATCAAATTCTCTTCTTTTGGTCGGTGCTTATAATCCTAATTTGTCCAAGATTTCGGAATCAAAGAGGGGCGGGAGTCTCGATTTGGAGGCATATGCGTTCTGGACAGGACGAATCATACCCAAGGAAAATAATGGCGTCCTGGTGCGGATTCGAGGTGCGAGTGGGGCTGCCTTTGATTCAACATTCTTCGGCTATCAGGTCTCGGAGCTGACGCGGCTTCGGCAAATTACTTCTGAGATATTCATCCGGCGCGGATTGGATGCGGCGTTAAATATTGATAGAGAATCCTTTAATTTTTCTCATCCCCATGTGCAACTTGTTGCAAGCTGGTTGCAGAGGACGATTCGTCAGCTTACCAACAAGCATAAAGATCTCGCTGCCAAACAACGTAAAGCTAGAGTTGAGGTTGATATTGGAAAAGAGTTAACTGAATTACATCAGCATGTTAAGTCTGTGTGGGCTGAGCGGCAAGCGGACGATATTCCGCCATCTGTAACTATTGCCGATGATCTTGCCGTGGAAGCTGCGCGTTTTGAAGGGCGGGTGGCAATTAGCAGGAAAATCCTAGGGCGTGTTAAGTCCTTAAGCACACTGCCATTGGATCAAGGGGACGGAAAGGTCGAAGCGCTGGTCCAGGTTCTGCTCGCATATGAAGTTCTGCAGTCAATGAGCTTCGACGATCAGGAGGGACTAATCAAAGCAATTCTGCAGGTTTTCTACGGAGCTAAAGAATGATGAATCATATCCCAGATGGACATGGGGTCGATGCCGTAGAAGAAGATGAAATCACCGGCATCTATGGCGATGATGCCGACGGAGAGGCCCTTTTAAGCCTGCGGAAAAAGATTAAGTTCGAACCCTGGCATCACCCCGTCAAACAATTGATTCGAAGGCGTCAATGGGTGGCACAGGTTGATCGATTAATTGGTCAAGAGCAAGGGCGTGTCATTTCATATCTATCACTTCCTGGGGCGGACATGCTTGACGTCCGAGTTCTTGGTGAGTCTGTCCAAAAGAACGGAGGTGCAATTCGTCTCCTGGGATTTAATGCAAGGCAGGTGTCAAATGATGAAACGGGTGTGCAGCTAAATGCAGAGTCAGTTCTACGGCAAGAAGGAATAATAACGGATGACTCGTTGACCCTGCCCGATCGCCTGCAGGATATAGCAGTGGGCCGTTCCCATGCCGCCGCAAAGCTAGCCGAGTGGGGAACGTTCGATGTAATTAACATTGACTTATGTGATCACTTCGGTTCTGCAACCCCCAGTCCGAACATGTTTGATGTTATAGAGCGGATTGTCGCTCATCAGCGCGTACGCACGCGGCCTTGGCTGTTAATGATCACGACTCGAGTGGATCCAGATAACGTTGGTCTTGCAAGAGAGAAATTTTCTAAGCCGATTGACACAAACTTAGCCGCCGCAGCGCAGTTCGAGGCTAGCCTTGTAGAGGCTCTTGCACTAGGTGAAGAGAGTATTGGTGATGAGTTGGCAGGCTGTTGGGGAAAATCGGGAGAGCCGATCGCAAAAATTTTTGCCATAGGCATGGGGAAATATCTTCTGCATTTTCTTCACAACCAGATTCAAGATCCAGCGAAGGTAGAGCTAGCAAGTTGCTTTGGATATCGTGTGTACGGCAATGATGTGGATATGTTGTCGACGGTGTTTCGTATCAAGCCAATTGAAAAGGTAGTAATTGCAGTTGGTGTTGAACAGGTTGATATTCCGGAAATTGAAATTTCGAGTGCGCTTCAGATCGTTCGAAAGGCCGGGGCTTTGATAGATGGGGATGCTGTATTGAATGCTGATCAGAACATGATGGATATGGTCGAGGATACAGAGAAAATGCTCTCAAAGGTGGACTACGATATTAGCGGCTATCGTCCTTGGTTGAGGGCTCTCACTGCTCGGGCTTGCCAGGTCTAGCGAATGAAGATATTCAAGATATATATGTCGCTTGAACCTGCAGGCCACAGTTATTATGCGGGCCCAAGTCGTTGGTGGTGAATTTTTATATGTGGCTTAAACGTCCTGAGGAGTTGTGGGGAGTAGTGGGGTGGAATGGTGTTGGAGCTGGCCGAGCTAATCGCTATTTGGTCAAATCTTGTCGCGCTCAGTGATCGTCTGATAAAGCCTGTCTAGTCGTTTTTCGCTGAGCTGGCAGGCCCATATAACACGAACAAGCCAACCGTCCTTCTTTAAGCTTCGGATGGCTTTGGCGTCGCGCTTGCGGTTCCCTGAGATCTTATCCAGCCAATATTCAGTTTGGCTCTTCGGCATTTTCCAATTTTTGCACCCCTCATGGCCGTGCCAGAAACAGCCATGTACGAAGACTGCAACCTTACGGGATCTGAAGACTAAGTCAGGCTTCCCTGGCAACTTGCGGTCATGGAGCGAATATCGCAGGCCACGGCTGTGCAAGTACCGTCGCACAACCATTTCAGGTTTGGTGTCGCGGCCTCGAATTCGAGACATCACACGACTCCGGGTCTCTTTGCTCATGAAATCCATGGCCTAATAAAAGCACCCGCTAACCGGGAGATCAACCAGTGCCTACTAACTGATTTACATATGTCAGGAAGCTTGGCGAGGAAGGTGGGGTGGTTTTGCAGTGTCGGCAGGGCGCACCTGGGGCTGTTATCTTGACCGTTGACAGAAGTGATGCATTAGATGCATTCTCATGAATAAGGAGCGTCGAAACTCCTCACGTAGCGGCACCCACCTCCGACAAACCGGTGGGTTTTTTGTGCCCGATGCTCGGGCGCAAGCTGACGCGATGCCTGCGTCGGGAGGGCGGCTAATACAACACCCTTCGGGGAAATACGCCCGCCGTCTACGTGCGGTTTCGAACCTCCCGACTTCCCGTCCGCCATGCGTGGCGGCCGGACCCCTTCATGGAACGAGGAGGCAACGATGGCGCACGACCGATTGGACGACGAAGACATGCCCGGCTATTTCCTGCCGGAGGACAGCCAGTTCCGGCTGGCGAAGCTGCGCGATCACGTGCGCTTCCTGGTCCGGCTGGCACAGCCACGCACGCAGGCCGAGGAGCGCGCCGCCGAACCCAAGGTGCGCATGGGCGAACTGGCGCTCTGCCTGGAACTGTTGGCCGAACAAGTGGACCTGGTGCTGGACGCGCTGTCCTATCCCGCCCAGCGGACCGACACCACGCGCGGCGCCCGGCCCGATGCCACTTACCAGGCAGCAACGGACGCCGGCAGCGGCACGTTCCGCGTGACGCAGCAGCAGATCGACAGGCTCACTCAGCTGGCCGAGACCGTCTCGGCCAATGCCCGGATAGTGGCGGCCGGCGATGCGCCCGAGCGTCCCGGCCAGACGCTGCCGGAAGCGGGCACCACGCTCTGCGCCGCAGCGAACGACGTGCGTGAACTGCTGCTGCAGATCGCACGCCAGCCGCTGCGCGAACCGGCGTCCAACAGCGTACGAGAAGAGCGGGCTGTCTATGCGCTGGAATCCGAGGCGCCGCCTGCGGGAGGCGGGTGGCTGCATTGATCCTGGCTAATTGGCGCGGCGCGGGCGATTTGTAAGACAAGGCCGGCCCGACGCTGTTGGGCCGAACAGGGCTGCAGCGAGCGTCCGCGTGGGCGACGGCATACTCGCGCCGATCGGCCGGCCGGACTACTCTCTAGTGCAAGAGAATCGAAGCGAGCGTGTCATGGTGACAGCGAAGCACCTGATCGGCATCCTCTTCATTGCCGCGACGCTGCAATTGACGGGATGCCAGGCTGATTCGGCTCAGCCCCCAGCGCCGGACCGAGCGCCGCATGCCAAGGAGGAATCTGCAATGAGAACGGCCGTGCCGTTGGTCAGGCCACTGAGCCCGCACGTGCTGGCTGATGCCATCACGCTGGATTTCGATGTTCCCGCCCAGGCCGATGATCCGGAACCGCCTATCTTCATTGGGGTGAGGGTAGCGGCCCCGGATGCTGAGTCTGCGCTGTCCAAAGTGGACCGCTTACGCGACGCCGGCGTCACCGCGCAGGTCCATCTCTCTCGGTTGACGGCGGCAGGCGAGGAGCCCGTGGTCTTGCAGCGGAGCGAACTGGTTGGGCGCACCGAGTACCAGGCGGTGGCATTGGACCGCGACGGACATGTGCCAGGTCTCCTCAAGGCCAATGCAGATGAACCGACGATGCGCGCCGCTGGATTGATCGCTCCGGATGCCGCTTACCGTGAAATGGATCTGGCCTTTGTTCGCGATACACCGCCTGGTCGCTACCGGGTGTCCGTCCGCTTCGAGAGTAATGTTCGTGCCTTGGGAGAGGCGAAACCGGACTTGTTGGTCGCCTTCACGGCCAAGGCGAAGTAGGAACGCACGGCCGGTGAGTGAGTCACGCGGATGTGCTTGCCAATCTGCTGGTTAAGGGAGTACTTCCCTCGTCTATCTTCGGTTGAAGGCGATTGTGCGAGCATGTTTGTGCATTGCGTGCAGCATCGAATCCCTACGAGGAGGTCTGCGTGAAAAGTGTACTAAGCCAAGCGCGCATTCCTGCGCTGGCGCTGGTGGTGGGGCTACTGGCGGGATGTGGTAGAGCCCCGCAATTCGCGGAACGGAACGTCGTCAAGGAGCGAAGCGATATGCGAACTGAAGTACCCTTGGTACGCAACCTGGATTCAACGGGTCCAGCGGAAGTCCAGGTGGAGTTTGACGTGCCGAAACAAGGTGATGACGAGACGCCACCCGTCTTCATCGGAGTCAGGATCACAGGTGAGGATGCGACTGCCCTAGCCGATCTTGCCGACCGATTGGTGCGTGCCGACATCGTCGCATTTCTCCAGCTTGAGCGGATCGATTCTTCTGGTGCGACGAAGGTCGAACTCCAGCGGAGTCAGCGCATCGACCGCGAGCGGGACGCGCTTGTGCCGCTGCCAGCCGATGGCACGGCGGCCGGCCTATTCGATTTCGATGCCGACGTGACCACGATGCAGGAGTCCGGTCTGCTTTCGCCAAGCAAGTCGGAAAGAGAGCTTGCATTCGCCTTCAGCCCGTCGCTACAGGCGGGTCACTATCGGTTGAGGCTGCGTGTGGATCGGCATCGCGAGGCGCTTGTCGAGGCGCATGCGCAGCTCTTGATCGCGTACACAGCAAAGGGAAAGTAAGAGGGAGCGGACATGGACAATCCGGATAAGCGTTATACCGTGACGGTGTATGTGGCTGCGCCTGGGACGCCAACGCTTCTGTCAGGCGGTACGTCGGCTGCGGGGCATGTCTACTATGCAATCGACGATGGCACGACGAAGAATAGCTATGGCTTCGCTCCCAAGCACCATGGTGACTACAGTGGACCGGGCAACGTCGTCTACAACGATGTAAAGGACTACAAGGATCCTTACTACTCGCGCACGATGGAGATCGATAAAGCGCAGTACGACAAGCTGAGGGACTTTGGTGCGGATCCAAAGAAGTACGGCTTCGATATGCAGTACAACGGCGCGACGAATAGTTGCATCGATTTCACGTGGGGTGCTCTCAACCACGCGGGACTACATCGTCGGGACCGGCATGGGGTCATCGACGAGAAATTCGACGGCGATCTCAAGCCCTTGAACAACGAGGACGACATCCGCAGCATTCCGGCGCCGAAGCCGGGAAGCGAGTTGAACAAGGAGCATCACAACTCAATGCCGGAGCAGAAATTCTGGCAAAAAGCTATCAGCGAGAATGAGACGCCAGGCGCCCGAGGAGCGTCCGCAGTGCTCGCTAGTGCAGGCCTCGAGCGACCACGCGATCCATTGCTGCAGCAGGCAGAATCTGCGGTGGTCAAGCTGGAGCAAGGCCTGGGGCGGGATTACGACGGCAACAGCGCCAAGTTGGCGGCGAGCGCTGCTTGCCTTGCGAAGGAAAACGGCCTTTCGCGTATCGACCATGTGGTTCTCAGCCAGGACTCGCGCAACGTGCATGCAGGCGAGAACCTGTTCGTTGTCCAGGGTGCGCTCAACGACCCTGCGCACCTGCGTGCGCACATGCGAACGGAGGATGCGCTGCGCAAGCCGGTGGAAGAGACGCTGGCGCAGCTGCAGGCTTTGAACGAGGCGCAACGCTTAAGCCAGGCGCAGGGCGTGGACCAGCTTTCTCAGACTCAATCCAAGCCTCATCAGATCTGACGGCCAGCGCCATGTGGCGGCGCATGCGACGTCCTGGAGGTCGTGAGATCGGCATGGTGATGGTCACCTTGCTGATGGCAGCATGTGCTTCCATTCCAGGTGCCACCCGCGCGACTGATCTCCAAAGAGGGTGCACACGCTACGGCGGTGACCAGGGTTGGGCCGGTCTTCGCTGTCAGAACGGTCAGCGTGTTGCCTGGTAGTTCGCGCGCAGCCGAAAATTTCGCTGTCATTGAAGAGTGCCGCAGCGGAAAGCTACACGTCACCTTGCGACGACAGGAAGGTGCGGAGACCTATGCTGCGCCCGCATGTGCAGCGGTGCTGTCTGCGCTTCAGTATGCCGTCACTGCGTCGAAATTGCCTGGCGTGGAGCTGGAACTGACGGAGGATTTGATCGGTCCCGGCCGGCAGCTCATTGCCCGCACGTCATCGCTGGCAACGGCGACCAGCGCAAGCGCGCGCTATGCATTCGCGCTAGATAAGGAACGTGATCTGGTTGCCGCGAATGTCGTTTCCACGACCGCACACGAAACATTCCACCTGCTGCGTGGCCTCAGCGGCACAACGTCCGAAATGCAGAAGGAGGAACGCCTCGCTTACACGATGGGGGCCTGCGCACAACTGCAGGCATTGGGATGGGTGAGAAGCAAGGATCTCCCTTCCATTGCGTTGCCGCAGCATGCAGAAGGCGTTTCTGGAAGCGTCAATGCGTCGAACTTTGCGGGCATTTCGGCAACAAAAGAGCTCATGCAATTCATGCGGGATGGGGTGGTGACCAAAGACGCACCTGAGGGGATAGCGATGGCGCACTTCTGCCAAACGGCCCTTGAGTGAGCCAAAAGCGGCCCTTCGTAGTCCAGGTCAGTCCGGTGGAGATGGACAGTGCGCCGTGCGCTCGGCTACGTTTTAGTGGGAGGTCACCAGACCTGCCATTTCACGGTCGCCGGGCGGCAGGGAGGGAGCGATGGCGAGACTGCGCTGTTGGTTGGGACTGAGTGGCCTCTTCTTGGCCGGATGCGCCAACGTCTCTACCAGCGAAGTCCTGGCTGCAGGCTCTGGAGACGCACTCTGTAAGCAAGCCACCGATTGGGATAGTGGGGTGGCGTTGCCTGCGCAGCAGATCACGCCAACCATCATAGGGAACGAGGTGGGGGTGACCTATCATTTCGACCTGCGAGGAACGGGCGGTTTGCGGTCGCTCGATGCCAGTTGTGGGGCGGGCAGCTACGCCGAGTGCAACTTCACTGCACATCGGCTGGACGACACGGCGTACCAGTTCTCCGAGCTCTCTACGTTTGGTCTTTGGCAGGTGCAGGGCCGCCTGTATCTGCTGTATCGCATCGTGTCGCCGAAGAACGACACAGCGTCCCGCAAGCGCCGGTTGGTGGAGTTGGCCGAGCCACCCGCGGAGATCTGCAATCAAATCGGCGATTACTCGGACCTGATGTAGATGCCCTGCCGGATCGACAGGTTGCCTATGCTCATCCTTCCCGCTGCATCATCAGGGCCAGAGGGCGCTGGGCAGCAGCGGCCTCTAGGCCACGCGCCTCAGGGAGCGGATCTCGGTGCGCGTTGATTCGGTCATTGGGTTGCAGCACACCGTGCGCAGGTGCAGATGGACGGGTCTGCTGGCCCTGCACTGCTTCTGGATGGCACTCATCTGCACGCAAGCGCTAGCGGCAGATGCACCACACATCTCGGTCGAGGGAATGAACAAGCACAGCGCCATCAATGGGATGGGCCTGTTCCTGACACGTTCTCAGGTCGCGACGCAGGGGCGCGCGCAGCTCGTGCACTTCGAAAAGCGCATCGTCTGCAGCGATCGCCGCATCCAGGTGGCCTTTGCCAACGGACTGGAGCGCATGCCTGAGCGGATCTGCCGCGTCGCCTCCGAGGCGCTCGCGTTCGTCAGCACCCAGTCGCACGTTCAGAACATCGCCATCACGTTGCTCGTCGTGCCCAGTCGGGTGGACTACCAGGCGACCTTCTACAGGGTGGGCAGAGGGCCGAAGCTCGTTCTAGTCGCCCCGGTGCTGCAGACCGAAGAGGCGACGCTGGCCAACATCGCCGATCTGGTGGCGCACGAGGGCTTCCACGTGGGCATGTTCGCCGCTGGCGACGTGCCGCTGGCTGGGAACGAGTACGCCGCTTACCACTACGGGCTGTGCGGGCAACTGGTGGCATTGGGGCATCTGGAGCCTTCTGCGCTGCCGGGCTTCGGCGTGGCGTCGGACGATCCGCATCTTGTCGATTCATCCGAGAGCGCTGAGCGTGTGCGGACCGAGGCGCTTGAGGCCTTCGGCGCCCTGCCCATGACGAGAGAAAGCCCCGCCGGCGAGGCGTTGCTCGCACAATGCCGTGCGACTGTGCCGGCCAGCTCGAAGCACTGAGCCTGACTCCTTCGGGTCTTCAGCCTGCTTGCCCGCACGTCGCAGTTGCTGGCGCCAGCCTTGGCTACAGCACATGGCGCGGTGCCATTGGGACACGTGAAGCGAAAGACCTGCGTCACCGCCTGGCATCGGCGGACAACCAGATGCCTTGCCCACCACGATGCGCTAGCATCCCCCGCACACGACGGCGCGCGCGCCGTCCTTCAGGGGGACATCGATGAAACATTCCATGCTGGCCGCCGCCGTGGCGGCCTTGCTGTGCGGCTGTACCGTGGTCTCGCCCGATCCGGGGCAGCAGGCAGTGCTGGTGGACAAGCCGCTGCTGTTCGGCAAGGGCGGCATCCGCCTGGACGACGTGCGCGATCCTGGCCGCACCTACACCTGGATGACGACGTCGGCGGTGTACGTGGACACCACGCCGCAGACGGTGCAGGTGGCCTTCGACGACTTCTCGTCCAGCGACAACATCCTGTTGGACTTCTCCACGCAGATCCAATACCGGATCACCGCGCCGGCGCGGCTGCTGTCCGGCTTCGGCCAGGACTGGTTCAAGAACAACGTCGCCAGCCAGTACGCGGCGATCGTGCGCGACCAGGTCAAGCGCTACGACATGACCCGGATGATGAGCGACCCGGACACGGCGCGGAAGATCGACGATTCGGTGACCGAGAACGTGCGCGCTCTGGTCAAGGAGCAGGGCCTGCCGATCCAGATCCAGAACATCACCCTCGGCCGCGCCCGTCCCAATCCCGACGTGCTGCAGCAGATGAACCTGACCGCGGCGCAGCAGCAGCGGGTCAAGACCCTGGTGGAAGCCACCACCGCCGAGCGCCAGCGCGAGCAGGAGCAGGTGGCCAAGGCCGACGCGGACAACGCCTACCGCAACCGCATGGGCCTGACCCCGGAGCAGTACCTGGCCAGCCAGATCGCCGAGATCAATGCCGAGGCCTGTGCCAAGGCGCAGGCCTGCTACATGGTGCCGTCGGGGACGTCGGTGATCGCCAAGTAGCGCGCCGCAGTAGAGGCGGGCTTGGGGTGGCTCGCCGCATGCCGCTCGGTCGCACGCTGCACGTTGTCGCTACGGCGCGCCGGCAGCGGTTGTCGCCGTGCCGCGTGTCTGCCACTGTGATGGCTGTGTCCTGCGAGGAGATCCGCAGATGGAGCCCGCCCCGTTCCCAGTGTCGCAGCGCCCGCCGGCGACGCGCCTGTTCGCCCTGCTGGCGCGCGACGCGCGTACCGGCGTGATCTTCCGCCGCGGGCCGAGCAAGCAGGTGCAGTTGATCCACTGGGATCTGCGCGACGACAGCTTCGTGCATGGCCAGTGGTTCAAGGGCCGCATCTACGAACGGCGCTGCGATCTGTCGCCGTCGGGGCGGCTGCTGGTGTATTTCGCCTCCAAGCAACGCGGCGACTTCGGCACCTGGACGGCCTTGTCGCGGCCGCCGTTCTTCACCGCGCTGGCACTGTGGCCCAAGGGAGATAGCTGGGGTGGTGGTGGGATGTTCGAGGACGAGCGGACCTTGTTGTTGAACCATCGGCCCCGCGACGGGCGCGACCCGTTCCCGATGCCGAGCGGCTTCCAGTTGCCGCTCCATCTGCAGGTGCGTCCATTCGGCATGTACTCGGGTGGCGGCGAGGACGAGCCGATCGACGGCGCGTTGCGTGAGCGCGCCGGCTGGCAGCTGCGCGATGAAGGCGAGGGTGAGCGCGGTGGGCTGCGCAGCGACGCGCTGTTCCGCTTCAGCCGCCCGCGCGTGCGCGAGAAGCTCGGCGCCAATGGCCGCCGCCTGCAGTCGCTGCTGCATGCGGTCGGCGAGGATAATCATGCATGGTACGGCCTGGATCACCGGGTGCTGGACCGCGATGGCAACGTGCTGGTCGACCTGCCGGGCAGCGACTGGGCCGATTGGGACGGCGGCGACCTGGTGTTCGCGCGCGAGGGCGGGCTGTATCGCCTGCGCAAGAGCGACTTCGGCGAGGTGGCGCAGCGGGGTGCGCAGGCCTTCCAGTTGCTGCACGATTTCAACGGCGCACGCTTCGCGCCATTGGCACCGACGGCGGACGCGCTGAAGTATTGAGCGGCCGTTGCGCCGCGCCTACAGTAAACCGCCGCGAACAACGCTTCGCTAGATGGAGGCGCGGCTTTAGGAACCCTATAACAGCGGCCGGCGCGCACCTGTAGGAGCGGCTTCAGCCGCGAAAAAAGCCGTCCGTAAAGATGCGGCATCCGCCCAACCAGCGGCATGGACGCCACACTCACTGCGGCGGAACACCGAGCAGGAACTTCAAGCCATGGGTGAGTCCACGTGGCGCCACACTCAGGTGATCCTCGTCGGCGAGCACATCCAGTTGCAGGCGCAGCGACGGATAGTGCCGCCCACGCAAGGTCTGCACCATCTGCTGCGCGTCGGTCACCATGTCGTAGCGCTTGCCGTAGCGGCGCTGTTCGTACTCGCCGACATACATGTAGACCTGTGCCGGAAGATCGTGGTGACTGGAGGCGAAGTGCGTTTCCTCGGCGCGCATGGCATGCGCGCCGAACCAGTACGACGGGCTGCCCAGGATGTAGCCGGAAAACAGCTCGGGTGTGCTCAGCAGGATCTGCGTGCCGAGTAGGCCGCCGTACGAATGGCCAAGGAACAGGCGCCGCGCTTCATCGGTGCGATAACGGTGCGCGACGAAGGGCAGCACCTGATCGCGCAAGTAGGCAATGTAGGTGCTGGAACCTCCGTGAGTGGCACCGGCGGCCGCAACATCGCCGGCCTCGGTGGTGGGCGTGTAGTCGCGGCGCCGGCTCGGCATCGGCTCATCGCCGAGTGCATACGACAAGCCGACCAGGATGAAGTCCTCGATAGCCGGCCCTTCGCCGTTCAAGCGCCGCGCGATCTGCCGCGCCACCGGAAATGCATAGTCGGCATCGGTGGCATACAGCACCGGGTAGCTCCGCTCGGGATGGTCGGCATAGCCGGCAGGCAGCGCCACGAACACCTGGTAGGTGCGGCCGGACACGGGATCGGGGACATCCCACACCTCGGTCCCGACCAGTTCGTACGGCGCACCGCTGCCGCGCTGACCGCCGAGCTGCGTTGCCACGGTGCGTGCGGGAGGTGGTACCGGTTGCGCGCTGGCCTCCTTTGTTGCCGCCGCTGCCGCAGGTGCCTGCGCCGTGTTCGTGCACCCGGCGAGCAGCAGGCACGTCCAGACCAGCCAAAGCGCTTTCCTCATTCCGTCGTTTCCGTTTGTTCGGGTCCGCGCGCAAGTCGGCGCATCTGCATGGTGCCATGTCGACGCGAGTGCAGGCGGATCGCGTGTTCTGCATCGCTCGCGCACCCGCTCCGCGGCGCCCGGTCCGTGTCGATTGGACATGCGAAAAGGAGATTCCGGCGCTGGCGGCTTCCCTCTGCATGAAAGGTAGATTAGGTTGCCTGCACTCGGGGGGAGCCGCATGCGTATCGCGTTGGTCATCGTCGTTGCCGTGGCATCGCTCTGGCTGCTTGCTGCAGGACGTGCTGCGGCGCCGGCCGGTCGGCAAGAGTCGATCAGGATCGCCGCGGTCTCGATCCAATACACGTACATGGGGTGGGGGTACGTCGATGAACGTTTCCACCTGGTTCCGGCGCGCAACGGTGCGGGGTTCGTCATGCGGTGGACGGACAAGGATGGGGCGAGGCACGCCGAGCAGCTGGTCGCCACGGACAAGGTGATGGCGTTGTTCGCAGCAGCGCGTGCTCCCCGCGTCGATCGCGCGACCGGGCTGGGCGTAGTGCAGCAGCGGGCGATGGCGCCGGAGACGATCGCCAGAATTCGCAGTAGGCTGTTTGCTGCTCGGGATTGCTCACCTCTGCAGCAACGTCAGTGGCGCGCCGCACAAGCGACTGCGGGCAGCGTGAGGACAGAGCTTGAGCAACTCTATCGCGAGACTATTCCATGGACCGACGATAGCCCGTCCATGACGGTCCGCATCGTGCCAGAACGTGGGGCGCCGCTGGTGTTCCATTCGCAGTCGCAGAAGCCGTTCATGCTGGCGTGGATTCACGGCATGCCAGGTGGCCGAAGAGATGAGGAGATGGATGGCCCAAAGGCGACCTAGTCGCTGCCGCTCAGCGATGCGCTTGTCGAGATCCTGCCGGCCCTGTCGCCTGCACGAAAGCGGTTGGCGCGCGAGCAACTGGTAAGGGTACTGGCTCGGAACCTGGAACGCCGCTCTCCTTTATCCTGCTCGCAGGATCGAGGCAACGCGCACGCAGGGAGTTGAATCTTTGGTGCCTGGCTCTTGCAGGTGAGTCGGCCAGGCAGGGCGCGCAGCTAGCTGACAGGTGCTCCTTGGTGTCGTCCGCATGTGTGCGTATAGACTGGCAACTCCATATTGGGGGCGTCCGATGAGAGTACTTCGCTGCCTGCTGCTGCCGGCCCTGCTGTGCATTGCTGGGCTTGCTCAGGCCCAGGACGACACCCGCCGCATTGCGGTGACCATCGACGACCTGCCGTGGCAGCGCATTGAGCAGACGCCGCCTGCTCAGTTGCCGGCGCTGCATGCGCAGTTGATGGCCTCGCTGCGGCAGGCGCAGGTGCCCATCGTCGGCTTCGTCAACGAGGACAAGCTGGAGCAGGACGGCCAGGTGCAGCCGCAACGCGTGGCGATGCTGCGCGATTGGCTGGACGCCGGCTATGCGCTGGGCAACCACACCTACGGTCACGTGAACCTGCACCAGGTGGGCGTGCCAGCGTACGAGGACGCGATCGTCCGTGGCGAGCGGACCTTGCGGCCGTTGCTCGCCGAACGTGGCCAATCGCTGCAGTGGTTCCGTCATCCGTACCTGGCGACCGGCCGCAGCGTCGCCGATCGCGAGGCTGTCAACGCGTTCCTGGCTGCGCACGGCTACCGCATTGCGCCGGTCACCGTGGACAGTGGCGAGTGGGTATGGGCGTTCGCCTATGCGCATGTGCTGGACGAGCCGCCAGGCCCGGCACGCGATGCCCTGCTGCTGCGGCTGCGCAAGGGCTACGTACCGTACATGCTCAACAAGCTGGATTTTTTCGAGCGCGAATCGCAGGCGCTGTTCGGCCGACGCATCCCGCAGGTGTGGTTGATGCACGCCAACGCACTCAACGCCGCCGCCTTCCCGGATCTGGTCGCGGCCACGCACCGTCGCGGCTACGCCTTCATCGGCCTGGAGGAGGCGCTGCGCGATCCCGCCTACACCCATGCCGAGGGCTACACCGGCCCCGGCGGCATCAGCTGGCTGCACCGCTGGGCGATGGCCGAGGACAAGCCGAAGGACTTCTATGCCGGCGAACCGGTGGTGCCCCGTTGGGTGTTCGCGCTGGCTGGGGTGGATTCGGAGTAATGCAGGCGTGCAACTGCCGGCGCGTCCCGGCAGGCCTTCACCATCCACGCACGCGTGGCGAGATCACGATGGCGCCTCTCCGCTCACCCTGACGCCCATGCCCTCGTCCAAGACGCCTCCGTGGAAGAAGCCGAATCCGCGCGGTCAGCGCAGTCAGCCTTTGTCGCCTTCGCAGAAGGCGGCCGCGCGACAGCGGGCCGATGAGAACGGCCGTCCGTATCCGAACCTGATCGACAACATGTGGGCGGCGCGGCTGCCGCATGCGACGTCCTCCTACAGTTCGGACATCGACGAGGAATAGTCAGGGCGTCTGCGCTTGGATTGGGGCGTACATGGCGCGCGTTGTCGGAAGAATGTCGGAGTTCGCCAGTGCGGCAACCGGTCTGGTTGTCCTGGCGCGTGCGATTGATGAATGCCGATACACCGGAGCTCGGATGCACCCTTGGCCTGCGCCGGGCGATGCCCATACCGTGCCGTGCCGGCACTGGGCCGGTCATCGCATCCAGGTACGGGTATGACTCCGCAAGAACAGCAGCTTCTCGAAGACTTCCTGGCGCGCCTGCGCAGCGCCGGCGGGGTGGCCAAAGATCCGCAGGCCGACGCGTTGATCCACGCGCGCCTGGCGGATCAACCCGATGCCGCGTATCTGCTGGTGCAGCGCACCCTGCTGCTGGAGCACGCGCTGGAGGCCGCCAAGGCGCAGATCGCGCAGTTGCAGCAGCAGGCCGCGCCGCCACCGCCGCCGGCCAGCTTCCTGGGCCAGGGCTTCAATGCGGCGCCGCCGCCGTTGCCCCCGGCGCCCGCCGCCACAGGCGTCGCGGGCGCCGGTGCGCCCGGCTGGCGCGAGCGCTGGTTCGGGGGTGGCGCTGCGGCCGCGGAGCCGACGCCGGCACCGGCCGCCGCGCGTGGCCCCAGCTTCCTCAGCACCGCGGCCACCACGGCGGCCGGTGTGGCCGGCGGCATGTTCCTGTTCGAGGGCGTGGAAAGCCTGCTGGGCGGCCACCACGGCGGCGGCCTGTTCGGTGGCGGCGCGCCGCAGGAGACGGTGGTCGAGAACATCACCAACAACTACTACGACGACACGCCGCAGCAGGACATGGGCCAGGACTTCCAGGACGACGGCGACTTCGGCAACGACAACTGGGTCTAAGACGCACCAGCCTGCAGGGTGCGTCGTCATTTAGTTGCACATACCATCTAGCTGACAGACACTTTTATTTGCGTTTCAAAGAGTTGACAGCACCGATGGCGAGCGCCAGACTGCGATCTGCGAAGCAGATCGCAGTCTGGCGCTCGCCATCGGTAGCGCAAAAATCAATTCTTTATCTATTCAAGAATTGCGTTTGATTCGAGCCTGCAAGCCTGCTTTGGCCGCAGAAGCAACTGTTCTCAGTCGCTGACTGGCTTGACTATTAATTCATAAATCTATTCAATGTCGGCATGAGCGATGACCGGCTACGCGATCTTGTTGCCCTCTTGCGCAGCGAAAAGGTCGTGACGGCGGCCCGCATCGGCGATGTGCTGCAGATCAGTCAACCGACGGTATCGCGCCTGTTGGCCAGTGCTGGCGAGCAGGTGCTGCGGATCGGCAAAGCTCGGGCGACACGCTATGTGCTCACCCGGTCGCTGGGCCGGGCGGGCCATCGTTGGCCGTTGTTCCGCATCGATTCGCGCGGTCGTGCCGAAACGCTCGGTCATCTGCACGCCATGCACGGTGATGGCTACCTGTTCGTTCCACAGGTCACCTGCCCCGCGCTGATCCATGGCGACTTTGCCAGTGGACTGTTTCCAGGGCTGCCGTGGTTTCTGGACGACCAGCGTCCGCAGGGCTTCCTTGGTCGGGCCTTCGCGAGGCGCGTGGCTGAGGACATCGGTGCGCCGCAGGACTTGCAACGTTGGCAGCCTGACGATGTGGTGCTGGCTCTGTTGCGGCACGGCGACGATCAACCGGGCGATTTGGTGCTGGGCGAGTTTGCATTGCAGCGCGCACAGCAGGCTGCGCTGCAACCAGTGGATGTGATACCGCAGGCGGAGCGGCGTGGTCTGTATCCGCAGCATGCCGAGCAGGCGTTGCTGGGCGAGGCGGTGGGCTCGTCGGCGGGAGGCGAACAACCGAAGTTCACCGCAATCCTGCACACGGAAGGCGGCTACACGGCGGTCATCGTCAAGTTCAGCGAGCGTGCCGGCACGCCGGCCGCGCAGCGTTGGAGCGACCTGCTGCGGTGTGAACACCTGGCCAGCGACGTCTTGCGTGCGCACGGTATCGCCGCCGCCGAGAGCGAACTCCTCGAGAGCGACGGTCGCGTGTTCCTGCAATCGACGCGCTTCGACCGTACGCCTGTGCTGGGACGGCGCGGCTTCGTCTCGCTGGCCGCGGTGGATGCGGCCTACTTCGGCCATGGGCGCATCGACTGGTGGTCGTTCGCACCGCAACTGCAGCGCGAAGGCTGGCTGAGCGACGCAGATGCGCAGCGCCTGCGCGTGTGCGGTTGGTTCGGCGCACTGATCGGCAACAACGACATGCATCTGGGCAACGCTGGCCTGATGCTGGACGATGCCTTGCCGCTGGCCTTGGCACCGATCTACGACATGCTGCCGATGGCGTTTCGGCCCGCGGCCAGCGGCGAGGTGGTAGAGCGCGCCTATGTGGTGCCGTTGCCGACACCGGACCAGCGCGACGACTGGCGCGCAGCGGCCGGCATGGCGGTGCCGTTCTGGGAGCGTGTCATCGAGGACGTGCATGTGTCCGCGGCATTCCACAGCATTGCGCGGGATGCCCTGACGCAGTTGACCCGCGCCGTATCGCGGATCGGTTGAGCGCTTTCGCGCAGCGTTAAATCACCCGACACATCGCCCTCACGCGGGCCGGACACGCCGCAGGGGAAGCTGCCGCGACTTCCCCCACGAGGCCTTGCCCATGACTGCTACCAACGCACGCGTCCGTCTGCATGTCGAAGATACCGGCGGTGCCGGTCGTCCGGTGATCCTGATCCATGGCTGGCCGCTGTCGGCCGAGGCGTGGAAGGACCAGGTCGGGCCGCTGCAGCAGGCGGGCTACCGGGTCATCGCCTACGACCGCCGCGGCTTCGGCCGTTCGGAGAAGCCGGCCGACGGCTACGAGTACGACACCCTGGCCGACGACCTGGCTGGCATCATCGAAGACAAGCAGCTGCGCGATGCGGTGCTGGTCGGGTTCTCGATGGGCGGTGGCGAGGTGGCGCGCTACGTGGCGAAGCATGGCACCGGGAAGCTCGCCGGCGTGGTATTCGCCTCCGCGGTGCCGCCGTACATGCTCAAGACCGAGGACAACCCGGAAGGGCCGTTGAGCAAGGAGCAGGCGCAGGAGATGGAGCAGGGGCTGAAGACCTCGCGCGAGACCTTCTTCGACGACTTCACCCGCGGCTTCTTCAGCGCCCACGGCACGCTGAAGGTCAGCGAGGCGCAGCGCCAGGAAGCGATCGCGCTGTGCCTGCAGAGCGACCAGACCGCGGCGCTCGGCTGCATGCAAGCGTTCGGCACCACCGATTTCCGCGAGGACATCAAGAAGGTCGACGTGCCGACCCTGGTGCTGCACGGCGATGCCGACGCCACGGTGCCATACGAAGGCTCCGGCCAGCGCACGCACCGCGCCATCGCGGGCAGCGACGTGGTGTTGCTGAAGGATGCGCCGCATGGCTGCAACACCAGTCATGCCGAGGAGTTCAATCAGGCCTTGCTGGCGTTCCTGGCCAAGCTGGGCTGATCGCGAGGCCTGGCACCGGTTGCGTTTCGCGGTGCGGTCGCGCAAGGCGCAGCACCGCTTCGACGAGAGAAGCAAACGCTTAAAAAACAGACCCGCGGCAGCAATCAACTGCCGCGGGTCGATCCGGCCGACTCAGGCCATCGCGCCGGTCACTCGCCGACCAGCGTAGCCACGCTCTGCGGGTCGACATAGACCACGGTCTGGCCCGAAGCGACGCTGTACTTGCCGCCGTAGCCGACGTTGAGGCTGGACGAGGTGCTGTACTTGGTGAACGCGGTGGCGCTGCCGACGGGCACGCGCACGGTGATCTGCCGATGCTGGGTGCCGGTGTTGACCGCCACCAGGACCAGCTTGCCGCCCTGGGTCTTGTAGGCGCTGACCGCGACGTCGCTATACGGCGCGGCGGTGGCGCCGATGCGCACCGAACCCGGGCGCACGAAGCGCGCGTATTGCGACATCACGTAGCCGCGCTTGCTCACCGTGCCGTTCTCGGCGATCAGCCCGTAGCTGCGGCGGATGTACCACCAGATGTAGCCGCTGTAGTTGGCCAGCATGCTGTTGTGCAGTTCGCTGCCCACGCCGAGCGCGGACGGCCAGGCGTTGCCGTCGGTGTTGTCGGTGTAGTGCTCGGTCATCCACAGCTGCTTGCCCTTGCTGCGCGCCAGCGGGTAGTCCTTGGGCTGTACGCCATACAGGTGCCCGCCGATGATCGACAGGTACTGGGCGGCGCTGCTGTTGAGCACCGGGTCGGTCAGCGCGGTGTTGAAGCCCAGCGACTCGGCGGCGAGCAGCTTGAACTTGCCGAACTTCGCGCCCTGCGCGCTGATGAAATTGAGGAAGTCGGTGCCGTTCCAGTCGCCCGACTCGTAGTCCGGATGCCAGTCCGGCTCGTTTTGCAGCGACAGGGCGTAGATCGGCGCGCCCTTGCTGTCCATGTAGGCGGTGAAGTCCAGCAGGTGCTTGGCGTAGGCGTCGTAGTACTGCGGCAACAGCTTGCCGCCGTTGTTGAGGTTGTTGTTCGACTTCATGTAGGCCGGCGCCGACCACGGCGTGGCCAGCAGCACCGCGCCGTGCGCGCGGGCGCGTACCGCCGACGGCACCTGCTGGCTCCAGCCGGAGCTGGACGGATCGATGCGCATGCGCATGATCGACAGGCCGATCTGCCCGGTGTCGCTGCCGAACGCCAGGTCGACCTGGGCCGGGGTTAGGTCGGCGATCCAGCCGGCGCCGTTCATGCCGCCGAAGCCCTGGATGGTCTGGTGGACTTCGGACGGATTGACGGTGACGGTCTGCGCCAGGGCGGCGCCGGCCGAGAACAGCGTGGCGGCCGCGGCGAGCAAGGTGCCGAGCAAGCGGGGGGTCTTCATGATGTGTCCAACGGTGGGGGAGGCGTGACGCTAGCCAGCGCAGATGACCATTTCAATGTCGCCATCGTCCAAACCCGGCAAGTGAGACCGGTGGCGCAAGGCGAGCGCAACCGTGTCCTCAGTCCGCACGGCGCGCATGCCACGCCGGATGACGCGATGCAGCGCGGGTGCTTGCGCCGCTGCGCAGCGAGGAGACGCCTGCGGATTGTGCGCAGTTGCGCGTGCAAACGCCGCAAGATGCACAAGTGCGCGCGATGCAGAACTGCGCACAATGCAGGCGCCGGCAGGACGGAGGGGACATGCCGGCATCTCCTCTTGCGAAGGGTGTTGCGCATGCCATTGTTCCGTCTTCCGCAACGCTGCGGCGTTGCCCTGTTCGCTGCGATGCTGTCGCTCCTGCTCTGCCTGCCGATGCTGGCGCAGGCGCAGGCCACCCGCTATCGCGACGCCGCGCCGCTGCTGCTGGGCGTGGCCTGGTATCCGGAGCAATGGCCGGAGACGCAGTGGGAGCACGATCTGGCGCTGATGCAGGCGGCGCACGTGCGCGTGGTGCGGATCGGCGAGTTCGCCTGGAGCCGGATGGAACCGCGCGAGGGGCAGTACGACTTCGACTGGATGGATCGTGCCATCGCCGCCGCCGCGCGCCATGGCATGGTGGTGGTGCTGGGCACGCCGACCGCGGCGCCGCCGGCGTGGCTGACCCAGGCCTATCCGGACACCCTGCGGGTCAGCCAGGACGGTGTGCGCGACGAGCACGGCAACCGCCAGCAGTTCTCCTTCGCCAGCACCCGCTACCGGCGCTTCGCGCATGCCATCGCCGAGCAGATGGCGCAGCGCTACGGGCACAACCCGCACGTGGTCGGCTGGCAACTGGACAACGAGTACGCGCAGGCCTCGTTCGATCCCGAGGCCAAGGCGCAGTTCCATGCCTGGCTGCAGCACAAGTACGGCAACATCGAGGCGCTCAACCAGCGCTGGGCCACGGCGTACTGGAGCCAGACCTACAACGATTTCGCGCAGATCCCGGTGCGCGAGGACGAGGAGAACCCGGCGCTGTTGCTGGAGTGGAAGCGCTTCGTCAGCGACACCTGGACCGACTACTCGCGCAACCAGATCGACGCGATCCGCCCCCACGCCGATCCGCGCCAGTTCATCACCACCAACACCATGGGCTGGTTCGCCGGCTTCGATGCCTACACCGTGCACGGCGTGCTCGACATCGCCGCCTGGGACGACTACGTCGCCGGCGAGCGCTACGACTGGGTGGACAATGCCGCGCGCCACGATCTCACCCGCGGCTACAAGCAGCGCAACTACTGGGTGATGGAAACCCAGCCGGGCTTCGTCAACTGGCGCGCGACCAACGTGGCGCTGCGCAAGGGCCAGGTGCGGGCGATGGCGTGGCAGGCGGTGGCGCATGGCGCCGATGCGGTGTCGTACTGGCAGTGGCGGGCCGCGCCCAACGGGCAGGAGGAGTACCACGGCACCCTGGTCGGCACCGATGGTGAGCCGGTGCCGGTGTATGCGGAGATCCAGCAGGTCGGTGCCGAGTTCGCCAAGGCCGGGCCGGCGCTGGCCGGCACCACGCCGCAGGCGCAGGTGGCGCTGATCAACGACTTCGACAGCCGCTGGGCGATCGGCTTCCAGAAGCATGCGGCCGACTTCGATCCGGTCGTGCAGATGAAGAGCTTCTACCGTCCGCTGCGCCAGCAGGCGCAGGTGGTGGACGTGATCTCGGCGATGGCGCCGCTGGAGCGCTACAAGCTGGTGGTGGCGCCGGCGCTGAACGTGCTGACCGAGGCGCAGGCGCAGCGGCTGAAGGCCTATGTCGAACACGGCGGGCATCTGGTCCTGGGGCCGCGCAGCGGCATGAAGAACAGCGACAACGGCCTGCATCCGCAGCGCCAGCCCGGCCCGCTCGCGGCGTTGCTTGGCGGGCGCGTGGAGCAGTTCTATGCGCTGGACAAGCCGATCCCGCTGGTCGGCGCGGGCGCGGACGGCAGCACCAAGATCTGGGCCGAACAGTTGCAGGCCACCGCCGCCGACACCACTGCGCCGCTGCAGTACGGCTCCGCCAACGGGTGGCTGGACGGCGCGCCGGCCTTGCTGACCCGGCGCGTCGGCAAGGGCCGCATCAGCTATGTCGGCGGCTGGTTCGACGACGCCACCCTGGATCGTCTCACCGGCGGCTGGCTGCGCGATGCCGGGGTACAGGCGCCGCTGGCCGATGTGCCGGACGACGTGGAAGTGGGTGTGCGCAGCGACGGCGCGCGGCGTATCGTGGTGTTGATCAACCATGGCGCCGCTGCGCAAGCCGTGCGGCTGCCAGCGGCGATGCGTTCGCTGCTGGGGCCGACGCCGAGCGG
The DNA here is from genome assembly GCF_038442435.1 of Xanthomonas protegens. Taxonomy (NCBI): domain Bacteria; kingdom Pseudomonadati; phylum Pseudomonadota; class Gammaproteobacteria; order Lysobacterales; family Lysobacteraceae; genus Xanthomonas; species Xanthomonas protegens. The sequence goes on from NZ_JAQJCQ010000012.1 coordinate 29,831, forward strand.
CGACACGGTGCAGCTGGCGCCCGACGACGTGGCGGTGCTGGAGCAGCGTCGCTGAGGACTGCGGCGGTGCGCTGCGGCGCTCCGCTGGCGATGCTGTGACGGATCGATGCGGTTGGTGCGCACAGGCAGCGCCGACGTCGCCGCGTCGCGCCCGTGCGCCAAGCGCGAAGACACGCCCTACAATGCACCTGCCAGCGGGCGTCGCCGCCGCCATCGCGTCGCGGCCTCGTTCCCTCACTGGAGTCACGTGTGTCCTTGTCTTCTTCCCGTCCGTTGTCGCCGGTGGGCCGGCTGTTCGCCGCTGCCGCCGTGTTCGAAGGCCTGACCTGGGCCGGCCTGTTGCTCGGCATGCTGCTGAAGCACGGCACCCAGACCACCGAGCTGGGCGTGTGGCTGTTCGGCCGCCTGCATGGCGTGGCGTTCCTGCTGTACGTGGCCGCCAGCCTGATCGCAGCGCTGCGCCTGCGTTGGCCCTGGTGGGCGTGCGCACTGAGTTTGCTGGCGGCGCTGCCGCCGCTGGTCACGGTGCCGCTGGAAGTGTGGTTTCGGCGGATCGGCCTGCTCGGCGCGCCAGGGCAGCGCGCGGCGGGCTAGTGCTGGCGCTTCGGCGCAGGCGAGGGCGTCGCGGTGTGCCCTGCGGCGCGTTGTGCCGGCGTTCTCCGGCATCGCTCTAGACTGCAGCCCCCAGTGCAGGCGAGGAGGCCATGGGCAAACGCCAACGACGACCACCCCCGCCAATGCCGACACCCACGCGCCTGCAGCGGCTGGTCGCGCGTCTGGAACGGCCGGTGTTGGTGTTGATGGCGGCGGGCATGGTGGCGAGCGCCGCGATGAAGCTGTACCTGCTGGCGAAAGCGCTGCAGAGCGGCGTGTACATCGGCGTCCCGAGAGCCGGGCCGAAGCGGATCTATCTGCTGGCGACCGATCCAGGCCACTACTGGTTTTCGATCGCTTGGGACAGCTTGCTCTGCCTCGTGTTGCTGGCGCTGGCCATCGCCACGGGCTGGGCGCTGATGGCGTTGCGCAAGCCGAAGTAACGTTGGGCCGGCGGATCGCCGCGGCCATCACTTGGCCAGGCAACGCTGCCAACGCTCGGCCACGCGCTGCGCGAACCAGGCGGTGGTGAGCTTGCGGGTGATCTTCGGGCTTTCCAGGGCAATGCCCGGCAGCACGGCGCGTGGCAGCGGCCTGCCGGCATCGCGGTCGGCCAGCGCGAACACCTGGCGATACAGCGGGCTGTCGGCGAAATCCGCCTCATTGCCGCGCTGCAGTTCGCGGCGGATCGTGCGCGCGTCCATGCCCAACGGCGTGGCCAGGCTGCGTGCGGCGCGCTCGCTGGCACCGGGGGCGTCGAGGTTGGCGCCGGGCGTCAGCAGATCGCCATCGAGGGCGAGCGAGATGCCGCTGGCGCGCGCGAGCGCAGCCTGGAACGCGGCATTGCGGCTGGCGTACCAGCCGGTATTGAAGTCAGCGAAGCGGTACAGCATCGTCGCTTCGTTCGGGTAGCCGAGCAGGTGGCGGGTGCCGAACCAGATGCCGCCGCGGCGAGTGAACACCGCGTGGCGCACGCCGTCGCTCAGCGGATACGGATAGCCGTCGGTGTGCGCCTGCGCAAAGGCGATGCTCACCTGCATCGGCCCAGCCGTGTGCACCGGGTTGAGATCGCCGAACAGGCGCTGGCCCAACGGCACGCTGCCGGCGATGTCCTCGAAAATCGTGCTGAGATCCTGCTCGGTGCGCGCGGCAGCCAGGCGCTCGGCATAGCTGCGTCCATCCGGCCCGCGCAGCGTGAGCGCCGCATCCAGCGCGAACGCCGGCACATGCACCGCCGCTGCGCGCCGCTGCAGTTCTGCCCGGGCGATCTTGCCCAGGCCCGGCACCGGTGGGTTGGTCTGGTAGGTCGATTCCTGTTCGATCACCGCCAGCACCGCGCAGATGTTGTCGGCGTTGGTGGGCAGGTTCTGCGAAGCCAGGGCCACGTAGACGTCGTCGGCCCAGCCGCGGCGATCGGGCACCGTCGTCGGGATGCGCCGGGCAATGTCGGCCTTGACCTCGCTGGGCGTGCGCTCGGGCACGCGCGGCGCCTGCGTGGCGCAGGCGCCGAGCAAGGCGGCGCTGCACACGGCGAGCAGGCGGACGAAGACGTCGGTGGACATCGGTGCGGCGGTTCCAACGGAGTGGCGGTCGCCTGCATCCTACAGGTGTGCTGTCGGCACCGCGCCTACGTCGCCGGCGTCGATGCTGTGTGGTCGGAGATCGTTGCCGCTTGCGCGTCCGCGTCGAGCACATGGATGCCGAAGCCGCTGCGGCCGGGCGCGAACTCCTCCCGCAGCGTCAGCGCCGGAATCGCGTAGTCGCCGTGATTCTGCTTGCGAAAGGCGATCGGCGCGGCGCTGAACAACGCATCCAGGCGCTCGCCCAGGGCAGCACTGGTCTGCGCGAAACGCGCCGCATCCATGCGGCCGCTGCGGTAGACCACGAACGGCGGCAGCACGTCGAACCCGGGGTAATGCAGGATGCCGTGCTGGATCGGGAACAGCAGGTCGTCGATGGGCCCGTTGATGCCGCGCGGCGCGTAGTGCGATTCCCAGCCGCCGGTGGTGACGATCAGCATCGCGCGCTTGCCGGCCAGCGTGCCTTCGCCGTAGCGGTCGCCCCAGTGCGTGTCGGAGTGTTCGCCGACGCCGTAGGCGAAGCCGCAGGCATACACCCGGTCCACCCAGCCCTTGAGGATGGCCGGCATCGAGAACCACCACAGCGGGAACTGCAGGAGCAGTGCGTCGGCCCAGCGCAGCTTGTCCTGCTCGGCGGCGATGTCCGCGCGCTGGCGGCCGCTGGCGAAGGCGCGCTGCGAGTCGCGCGAAGGATCGAAGCGCGCTTCCGCGGCACCGTCCAGGCTGTCATGGGCGTCGACGGCGGTTTTCCACTCCATTGCGTACAGATCCGAGACCTGGACCTGGTGGCCGGCGTCCTGCAGGCGCTGCACCGCCACCTGCTTGAGCGCGCCATTGAGCGAGGTGGGTTCGGGATGGGCATGGACCAGCAGGACGTTCATGCGGGTTCTCGGTGAGGGAAGGTCTCCACGCTAGGCCGCGCTTCGCTATAGTGGAAATGAATTGCCTTGATAGTCGCTATTGCCATGGTTGATCTGCGGCGCCTGGATCTCAATCTGCTGCTGACCCTGGACACGTTGCTCGACACGCACAACGTGACCCGCGCCGCGGCGCGCCTGCATCTGTCGCAGCCATCGGTCAGCGTGCACCTGGCCAAGCTGCGCGAGGCACTGGGCGATCCGCTGCTGCTGCCGGGGCCGCGTGGCATGCGCCCCACTGCGCGCGCCGAAGCGCTGCGCACCCCGTTGCGCGAGGCCTTGCAGGCACTGCAGCAGGCGGTGGCGCCGGACGCGCCGTTCGATCCGGCACACGCGCAGACCTTGTGGCGGGTGGCGGCCAGCGACTACGGCGCCTCCACCGTGCTGCTGCCGGCGATTGACGCCTTGCGTCGGGTGGCGCCGGGTACCCAACTGGCGGTGCTGCAGTTGACGCCGTCGACGATCGCGCAGCAGGCCGAACAGGGCCAGATCGACCTGGCCCTGCACACCGTCGCCGATGCGCCGCCCGGCCTGCGCCGGCGCACGCTGTTCGCCGAGCGCTATGTGCTGGTCGGCCGCGCCGGCCATCCGCGATTGCGGCGGCGGCCGAGCCTGGCGCAGTTCTGCACGCTCGAACACGTCATCGTCTCGCCCGACGGCGGTGGTTTCAGCGGCGTCACCGATGCGGCCTTGCGCGCGCATGGCCTGCAGCGCCGGGTGGTGCTGTCGGTGCCGCACTTCCAGTTCGTGGTCGCCGCGCTCCAACGCAGCGACCTGGTGGCGATGCTGCCCGAGCGCCTGGTGCGAGACCAGCCCGGCCTGCGGGTGTGTGCGCCACCGCTGGAGCTGCCCGGCTACGACATGGCCATGCTCTGGCACGAGCGCGTGCATCGCGATCCAGCGCACCGCTGGTTGCGCGAGCACCTGCTGGCGTCGATCTGACGCGGTGCAGGCGATCTCGCCTCAGCGGCGCGTGGCCAGCACCCCGTCCAGCGCCAGTTGCGCGGCGAAGCCGGCCTTCTCCAGGCGCCTGGCCACCTCGCGCGGCACGTCGCGGCCGCTGGTGAGCTTGTTCGGCGTGCCCGTGTAGTGGAACAGCCGGCCGCCGCGGCGCAGCACCCGCGCGAGCTGGTCGTAGAAGGTTTGTGCGTAGAGTTCGCCGGCGATGCCGAAGCGCGGCGGATCGTGCAGGATCGCGTCCATCGACGCGTCGGCGATGCCGCCGATGGCGGCGCCGACATCGCCATGGGTCAGCTGCAGGCGGCCGTCGCTGGCGGCCGGATCCGGCGACCACGGATTGAGCGTGCGCAGCCACAGCACGTCGGCGTTCTTCTCGAACGAGTGCAGTTGCGCCACGCCGGCTTCCAGCGCGCAGGCGGCGAAATAGCCGAGGCCGCCGCAGGTATCCAGCACCTGCTTGCCGCGCGGTTCCACCAGCGCCACCTTGCGCCGCGCGTCCTCGAACGGCGACAGCTGCGCGCTGGGCAGCATCTTGATGCCGTCGATCTCGAAGGTCGGCGCGCCCCACTCGGTCGGCACCAGCTTGATCAGTGCGCCGCCGAAGCGCGACACCGCTTCGAACGCATCGCCATCCCAGTAATAGAGCGTGCGGTCCTTGAGCTTGCCTGGATACGGATACTCGCGTCCCTGCCACTGCCAGCGGTCGGCACCGAGCAGTGCCTGGCCCTGGCTGCGCTCCAGGTCGAGCGAACCGGACCAGGTGGTGGCGCCGGCATCGCGCGCGGCGAGCAGGGCGGCGGCGAGCGGACGGGTGAGCAGGGGGCCGGAATAGCGGGTCACGGGGGATCTGCCGGCGCCACGGCGCGGCACGGGGCTCGGATGCGGGAGCGCATCGTAACCGACGCGGCGCCGAGAGGGGATGACTGCGACGGGCAAGCGCCGCATTCGCCGTCGCTACGTGCAAAACGCATCGGCAGGATTGCGGCGCCGGACCAAAGCGCTACTCCGGAAGAAGCGCTTTGCTCTCCGGTGCAAATCCCGCCGGGACCGAGGTGCCGCGCCCTGCGCGAGCAACGCGGCAGCTTCGTCAATGCGCCATGCCACCGCGTGCCTGCGCAGGTTCCTGTTGCGGGGCCGGCTGCTGCAATGCTTGATCGCGCTGCTGATTCTGCGCATCCACCTGGCGGGTACTTTCCTGCAGCGTCGGCGCCTGTTCCAGATCGACACGCGCACGAAATCCTGGTGTGTTGCCGGCGACGAACGCAACCTTGTCCTGCACCGTGACCGTCTGCAGTTGCTGCGGGCCCTGAATGCCCTCTGCCTTGGCCGCCTGCAAGGTGTGCGCGACTTGCGCGTCGGTGGCGCGGGGCATGCGTTCGCGCAACGCGTTGAAGAACGGATGGTCGGCGTGCGTAGCTTCGGAGACCAGCGGCGAACGCTTGGCCTCGGCCAGGGCCGTCCGTGTGTCGCGTCCGACGACGGCATCGTCATCCAGGCCATGCGCGCGCTGGAACTCTTTCAGGGCATGGCGCGTATTGCGTCCGAAGTCGCCATCCGGCTTCAACGGCTTGCCGTCGGCGCCACGGTAGCCAAGTTCAGCCAACTGTTCCTGAAGTGCCCGGGTTTGCTGATTGCGCTCATCCCCACCCATGCTGGCCAACTGCTGCAGCGAGACCTTGCCGCTCTGGATGTCGGCGACCAGCTCGGGCGTGATGGTCTGGGCCCATTGGTTCGCGGCCTGCACGCGTTCGTTGGCACCGTTGTCGCCACCATTGATGATGCGGCCCGCTGCACGGGCGTTGTCGCGCAGGTTCTCCGGCACGCGATCCCGCCAGTAGGCCACCGCCAGATTGGCCGCCGTCTGCGGTTCGGCGGCCAGGTCCGGGTTCTTGGCGAGATCGACATTGAAGCGCTGGCCGTAGCGCTCGTAGTTGTCGCGGCCCGTGTACTGCAGATAGCCGCGGCCATGAAACCGCCAGCCGTCGCCGGGTTCGGTATTGCCGAGATCGGCGCGGTTTTCGTACATCACGGTGGCAATGCGCTGCGGATCGCGGCTGGCGACGGCGTCCTCCACCTGCTTGCGGGTGAAGCGGTCATCGGCCGAGGAGACCGCGGCGATCACGCTGTCGGCCGAGGTATAGCCCAGGTTCTCGTGCATGCGCCGAAAGTGGCCGGTTTCGACGGCGGCGTTTCCCATCAGGTTGGCCAGTTCCGTCGGCGAGGTGATGCCGGAATCGACCGCGGTCTTCAGCAGCAGTGCCGAGCTTTCGTTGAAACGGGGCATGGTTCTCTCCTTGGAATCGGATTACTGGACGACGGCGCGATGCTTGTCCATGGCGTCCTGCAGTTTTTCTGGATCGATCTGCGAGATCGGGGTCCATGCGAAGTCCGCCGGATAGCTGGCGGTTCCGCGGAAGACGTCCATCGCGCCGCTCTGCGGATTCTCTGCAGGTGCCGTGCTGCTCGCTTCCGCCAGATACCAGGCTTTCTTGCCCGGGTCGTATTTCAACGTGTAGGTGACATTGCTGCGGGTCTGCTGGTTGACGTAGACGATTTCCTGCGGCTTCAGGCTCAGGTTGTCGTCCAGGCGCTTCGCGTTGCGCGCCACATCGTTGTAGAGGCAGTCGACCGCTTGCGGGCTACGGTCGGCCACGTTCCATGCCGCATTCGCCTGTTGCAGGACCAACAGCTCGCAGGTATTGCCTGACGCATCGGCATTGGCGTGGCGGACGATGGCGACGGCATCGGTCCCGCCGTTGCCGGTCAGGTCGTGCTGTTTGAAGGCGAGGATCTGGTCTCCCGGCTTGAGCAAGGGTTGCAGGGATGCCTCCCCTGAAAGCGACGCCGCCGGCGAAGCGGGCGCCTTGGTGGTCGCTGGAGCAGGGGAGGGCGAGTCCGTGCCGCCGTTGGCGGCGTGGTCGGCCGGTGTGGTTTGCGCGGACGGCTGGCAGCCGATCAGGCTTGCCGCAAGGAGGAAAGGCAGACAACGTGGCAGTGATGGCATCGGGCGGTCTCTGGCTGCATGCAACGGACGCGTTGCGATTGGGTTCAAGGCAGCAGGGAGGCCGACGAGGCGGTCTTGGATTCGCGTCGTCCTGACACGGAGGCAACTCCCGCTCCCTGGATGCAACCGCGGGCGCACCCTTGGTTGCGCTGAGGCTTATAGCAACGCATTGCTTAAGAATTTGTTGTGTCTTGGGCGGTTCGCGCGGTCGCTGCTTCCGTTCCCCCCGCATAATGGGCGCTAGTTCCCGTGTGCCCGGTATGGGCCGTCGTTCGATCGCAAGAGGCTCATGATGCTCAAGGGTGTGCTGCTCGGTTTCGCCTGTTACGCCGCCTATTCGATCAGCGATGCCTTCGTGAAGGGGTTGGAAGGGTCGCTGCCGGCCTACGAGGTGGTGTTCTTCGGTGCGCTGTTGATGCTCGCCGCGCTGCCGTTCCTGAAGAAGCCGGGCGATCGCTGGCGCGAGGTGGTGGTGGCGCAGCGGCCGAGCATCTGGCTGCTGCGCGCGTTCACCGGCGCGGCCGGCAATCTGTCCGCGGTCACGGCCTTCACCTTGCTGCCGATGGCCGAGGCGTTCGCGCTGATCTTCCTGATGCCGATCTTCGTCACCGTGCTGTCGGTGCTGCTGCTCAAGGAAGAAGTGCGCTGGCGGCGCTGGCTGGCGGTGATCGTCGGCTTCATCGGCGTGCTGGTGGTGCTGCGGCCGGGCTTCCGGCACCTGGGCCAGGGCCATGTCGCGGCGATCGTCTGCGGGCTGGTGGGCGCGGTGTCGGTGATCAGCCTGCGCATGGCCGGGCCCGGCGAGAAGCGCCTGACCCTGTACGGTGCCGGCGTGCTCGGTCCGTTGCTGATGGGTGGCCTGCTGATGCTGCCGACCTTCGTCTGGCCGACCTGGCAGCAGTGGATCCTGCTGGCCGGCTACGGCCTGCTCGCCGGTCTGGCCGCGATCTTCATGATGTACGCCTCGCGGTCGGCACCGATCAGCGCGGTGGCGCCTACCCAGTACAGCCAGATGCTGTGGGCGATCGGCTTCGGCTACTGGCTGTTCCACGATCACCTGGACTGGCCGATGGCGGTGGGCATCGCGCTGATCCTGGGCGCCGGGCTGTTCACCCTGGTGCGCGAAGAGAAGGTCACGCGGTGGTGGCGGCGCACCAAATTGGTGTGAGCGCAGCCGCCTGAGCCGATCTCGGTCGCCGCACCGGCGCCGATCAGGAAATCGCCGATACGGCCGCGCACGCAGCGCGGCGATGCTGCCGGCTCACGGACGAGGCAGGGCAGCGGCGCGTGGCGGCGAGGGAGCGCAGCGGTCGCCGCGCCATCGGACTTTCCTTATCAAGATCGGAGAACGGCATGACGAACAATGCGATGGGGCAGTTGCTCGACGCCGCCGCCCATGCGGGCGCGGCGGGCGTGCGGGTGGTGGCGGGCGTGGTCGGCGCGGACGGTGCGGTGCGCAACGGCGCGGGGTACACGGTGGCGCACGTGAGCACCGGCCACTACCTGGTGAGCTTCCAGCCGCCGTTCCAGGCGCTGGACGGCGTCTCGGTCACCCAGATCTATCCGGGCGACGGCAGCACCTGCGACAACGCGGTGATCATCCGCCTGGACGCGGGCCAGGTGCTGCTGAAGACCGGCGATGGCGGCGGCAACCAGTCCGACCGCGATTTCAGCTTCGTCGCGATCGGGCAGGGCGGCGCGCTGGCCTGAGTCGGCGGCACCGGGCGTCCCGGCGGCCTGCGGCGGCGTCCGCACCGCCGTGGCCGCCACCCATGGCACGCGTGGCTGGCGCGCGCTGCCGCCATCTTCTATGTTTGCAGGCTAATCCCTCGCGATGGCCTGCGCCCATGACCGATCCGTCCGCCCAGCCCGACCACCTGCAGCGCAGCCTCTCCAACCGCCACCTGCAGTTGATCGCGATCGGCGGGGCGATCGGCACCGGCCTGTTCATGGGCTCGGGCAAGACCATCAGCCTGGCCGGGCCGTCGATCCTGTTCGTGTACCTGATCATCGGCGTGATGCTGTTCTTCGTGATGCGCGCGATGGGCGAGCTGCTGCTGTCGAACCTGGAGTACAAGTCGTTTATCGACTTCTCCACCGATCTGCTGGGGCCGTGGGCCGGGTTCTTCTGCGGCTGGACCTACTGGTTCTGCTGGATCATCACCGCCATCGCCGACGTGATCGCGATCGCCGCCTACGCGCAGTTCTGGTTCCCGACGCTAGCGCCATGGATCCCGGCGATGCTGTGCGTGCTGTTGCTGCTGGGGCTGAACCTGGTGACGGTGAAGCTGTTCGGCGAAATGGAATTCTGGTTCGCGCTGATCAAGATCGTGGCGATCTGCGCGCTGATCCTCACCGGCGCCGGCCTGGTCGCCTGGGGCTTCCAGTCGCCGTCCGGGCACGTGGCCTCGCTGGCCAACCTGTGGAACGACGGCGGCATGTTCCCGATGGGGCTGGGCGGCTTCTTCGCCGGCTTCCAGATCGCGGTGTTCGCCTTCGTCGGCATCGAGCTGGTCGGCACTACCGCCGCCGAGACCGCCGACCCGCGCCGCAACCTGCCTAAGGCGATCAACTCGATCCCGGTGCGCATCCTGGTGTTCTACGTGCTGGCGCTGGTCGCGATCATGGCGGTGACGCCGTGGCGCGAGGTGGTACCGGGCAAGAGTCCGTTCGTGGAGCTGTTCGTGCTGGCCGGCGTGCCGGCCGCGGCCAGCTTGATCAACTTCGTGGTGCTGACCTCGGCCACCTCCTCGGCCAACAGCGGCATCTTCTCCACCAGCCGCATGCTCTACGGCCTGGCCGAGGAGCGCCACGCGCCGCGCGGCTTCGCCCGGCTCTCGCGCGCGGCGGTGCCGGCGCGCGGGCTGCTGTTCTCCTGCGCCTGCCTGCTCGGCGGCACCGTGCTGATGTACCTGATCCCGAACCTGGTCACCGCCTTCACCCTGGTCACCACGCTGGCCGCGGTGCTGTTCATGTTCGTCTGGTCGCTGATCCTGTGCGCCTACATCGCCTACCGGCGCAAGCGCCCGCAGCTGCACGCGGCCTCCGCGTTCAAGATGCCCGGCGGTGTGGTCATGTGCTACGTGTGCCTGGCGTTCTTCGCCTTCGTGCTGGCGCTGCTGACCCTGCAGGCCGATACCCGCCAGGCGCTGTTCGCCAGCCCGGTGTGGTTCCTGCTGCTGGGCGTGGGCTACGCGTTGAAGCGGCGCAGTGCCTGAACCGGTGCGCGCGGCGGGCGTTGACGCTCCGCGCGCGCTGACGGATGCTCGCGGCCTTTCCTGCGCGAGCCAGTCCCGATGATCACCATCCATCGCCTCGGCGGCACCTCCGACACGCCGGTGTGCTGGGTGGACCTGTGCCGGCCGAGCGAGGCGGACCTGGCCGAGGTCGACCAGAAGGTGGGCTTCGCGGTGCCGACGCGTGCGGCCATCGGCGAGATCGAGTTCAGCAGCCGGGTGCGGGTGGAGGGCGAGGTGCTGTTCCTCAACGTGCCGCGCTACCAGGACGAGGATGGTCCGACCGCGCCGCTCGGGTTCGCGGTGTCGCCGCGGGTGCTGGTGACCCAGCGCGAGCAGCCGATGGCCTCGCTGGACGCAGTGGCCGCGCAACTGCAGCACAGCCCCTGCCGCAGCAGCGACGACCTGCTGCTGCGCCTGCTCGATCAATTGGTCGGGCGCCTGGCCGATCGCCTGGAGGCGCTGGAAGCGCAGATCACCGAGACCACGCGGGTGGCGTTCGACCGGCCGCACGCGCGGCACAAGTCGCGGCACCTGGAGCGGATGCTGCACGACGTCGGCGACATGGGCCGGCGCCTGGGCGGCATGCACAACGCCGGCCACGGCCTGCTGCGCCTGGCCACCTATCTGGATGACGCCGCGCCGGACTGGTTCGGCGAGGACGCGGCCAAGCGCATCGGCCTGCTGCACAAGGACCTGGTCACGCTGAGCGAGTTCGAGCAGCAGTTGAACGACCGCATCGAGTTCCTGCTCGACAGCGTGCTGGGCATGATCAACGTCGACCAGAACAACGTGATGAAGGTGATGGCGGTGGCCTCGGTGGTGGGTATCCCGCCGACGGTGCTGGTCGGCATCTGGGGTATGAACTTCGCGCACATGCCCGAGCTGAAATGGCACGACGCCTACTACTGGGCGCTGGGCGTGATCGCGCTGAGCATGCTGTTGCCGTTGGCCTGGTTCCGCCGCCGCGGCTGGGTCTGAGCCGGCCGCGCGCAACGCTTGCAGCATGGGATCACGCGGCGAGGCTGTCGGCCTCGCCGGCATGCTCCTCCGTGCCGCTTTCCTCGCCGCTGACGTGCTGTACCGCGGCGATGTCCCACGACACCGTGTCCGGATCGATCAGGGCGTGGATCGCCGCGCCCTGCAGTTCGCGCATCAGCCGCCGCGCCGACGCGGTGCCGTGCGCGACGCTGTCCCACAGCACCATGTCGACCACGCTGCCGTCGCGGCGGCGGGCGATGCGCCGCGAGCGGAAGCCAGGCTGGCGCTCCAGCCAGGCATCGACTTCGGCATTGGCGCGCAGGAAGGTGCGCCAGGTGCAGTCCAGCAGGCGGAAAGTGGCGATTTCCAGGGCTTCGGTATGGGGATGCATCGGTCTCTCCTGCGGTCTGCATCGCCCGCATGGCACGCTGGCGGCGATGCGGCAGCGCGACGGGGGCATGGGGGAAGGGACAGGACCGTACGGTCGGAACAGGCGGGCGGGGGCGGGCGTTCCGGGACGGCGCCGGTGCGGGAACCGGCCGACACAGGATGCTGGCCCGCGCCGCGGGCGCGTTAGCGCGATCCAACGGAATTCTTGTACGATCCTGCAAGCCGCGTCGCGCCGTGGTCCGTGCCGGCGCAGCATCGTGCAAGCTTGCCTTCCTCCTTTCGCACGCTACGGCGCCCTTGCCGATGACCGCGCTCGCCCACCGCTACCAGGAAATGGCCGCCCTGGTTGCCCGATTGGCCACGCCCGATGGCGACCACGACACCGCCATCGAGGGCTTCTTCTGTTCCTACCGCTCCGCGCCGTCGCCGAAGACGCATACCGCGCAATGGCCCGTCTTCGCGCTGGTGCTGCAGGGCGAGAAGTGCCTGACCCTGGGCAACGAGGAGTACCGCTACGGCGTGGGCACCTTTCTGCTGGTGACGCTGGATCTGCCGGTGGTCTCGCGCATCACCCAGGCCAGCCCGGAGCAGCCGCTGCTGGGCGTGGGCATGTCGATCCGGCCGGACCGGCTGCGCGAGTTGCTCGAGCGCATTCCGTTGCCACCGCAGGTGGGCGCCGAGCGCCCGCGTGGGGTCTCGGTCAACACCGCCTGCCCGGACCTGCTGGACGCGACGCTGCGCATGCTGCGGCTGCTGGAACGCCCGGCCGACATCGCCGCGATGGCGCCGCTGATCGAGCAGGAGATCCTGTATCGCCTGCTGGTCGGGCCGTGCGGGCCGAACCTGCTGCGCATCGCCCAGGAGGACAGCCCGAGCAACCGCATCGCCAAGGCCATCGCCTGGCTGCGCCAGCACTACGCCGAACCGCTGCGGATCGAGGACCTGGCGCGCCAGGTCAACATGAGCGTGTCCTCCCTGCATCACCATTTCAGCGCGGTCACGGCGATGACGCCGCTGCAGTACCAGAAGCAATTGCGCCTGCGCGAGGCGCGGCGGCTGATGGTGGTCGAGCGCATGGACGTGGGCGCGGCCGGCTACCGCGTCGGCTACCAGAGCCCGTCGCAGTTCAGTCGCGAATACAGCCGGCTGTACGGACGCTCGCCGCGCAGCGACCTGGCCGAGCAGCTGGGCCTGGCCGGCTGAGCGGTGCTGATACTGCGCGGGCTGCCTTGCGCATATGACGTGCTGCTGCTTGATCGACGACAGCGCATTTCGCATCAATTCGAAGCGTGTCCTGTAGGCGCGGCTTCAGCCGCGACGGGCTTTACCGGGAACGCTTCGTCGCGGCTGAAGCCGCTCCTACGGAGAAAGCTGCATCCGGCGTGCGTGTCGTGGGATCAGATGATGCGAGGGGCGCTGCAGACAGCGCGGCCTCTTGCGACGGCGCCCGTGCAGGACCGCTGCAGTCCTGCACGGGCGGCACGCACTACTGCAGTTGCTTGAGCCGCGCGACGATCTCCTGCGCGTGGCGCTCGATCAGGCCTTCGGAGGTGCCCCAGGCGGTGCTGTTGGTCGATTCCACGTCGAACTGCGCGGCGGTCTTGCCGTTGGCATCGGCGACGGTGACGCGGCTCTTGATCTTGTCGCGCCCGGCCATGATGCCGGCCCAGAAGCGCGCGCCGTTGCTGCGCATGTAGTAGTGGTCGATGACGATGGTCATCTTGCGCGCATTGGCCTGGCCCTGCGCGCCGTGCAGGTGCGCCGCGTCCAGTTGCGTGTCGAGCTGGCGGCGGAACATGGCCAGGCTGTCGGCGTCGGTGTCGTCGTTGCCGGTGAGTTGGTACCAGTAGGTTTCGGCGGTGGTCGCCTTGTAGCTCTGGTGCACCACGCTGTTGGTCGCGCATCCGGCGGCCAGCAACATCACGCTCACCAGCGCGAGCGTTTTCCATTGCAGTTTCATGCTCTCTCCTTGTTGAATCCCCATGCCGAGGCGAACGCCGCCGGCCGCGGCAGCATAGCGGCTGCGCGCGGGCAGGCGGGAGGCCTAGCGCGTCGTCTCCGGATCGCCCAGCCACGCGGCCACGATCCGCGCATAGGCGCCGCTGGCCTTGCTCAGGTGCAGCCACTGGTCGACGTAGGCCTTCCAGGCCATGTCGTCGCGCGGCAGCAGGAACGCCTTTTCGCTGTACTGCAGCGGCTGCTCCGGCGCCACTGCGCACAGGCCGGGCACCTGGCGCTGCTGGAAGCGCGCTTCGGAGGCATCGGTGATCATCACGTCGGCGCGGCCCTCGCGCAGGTCGCGGAAGATGGCGGGGTTGTCGTCGGACAGGCGCAACTGCGCATGCGGCAGCTCGCGGCGGGCGAACGCCTCGTTGGTGCCGCCGCGCGGTTCGATCACCCGCACCTCGGGACGATCGATCTGGGCGATGGTGCGGTAGCGCGTGCGGTCGGCGCAGCGCACCAGCGGGATCTTGCCGTCGACCTCCAGCACCGCACTGAACCAGGCCTGGCGCTGCCGCGGCAGCGACACCGAGATGCCGCCGACGGCGATATCGCAGCGGTCGGCCAGCAGGTCCGGCAGCAGGGTCGGCCAGCGCGTGGGCACCCACTGCAGCTTGACCTCCAGGCTGTCGGCCAGCGATTGCGCCAGGGCGATGTCGATGCCTTCGTAGGTGCCGTCGCTGCGCAGGCGGCTGTAGGGCGCGTAGTCGCCGGTGGTGCACACGCGCAGCACGCCGCGTTGCAGGACGCTGTCCAGGTGCGAGGGGGCGGCGTGCGCGGGCAGCGCCAGTACGGCGCCGAGCAGGCCGGCGGCCAGGCGTCGGATCATGCGGTTCTCCTGCGGCAGGGTGGGCGGCGGTGCCCGTTGGCTGTACGCCGGCTGTCGCGCCGGCGGTGCGCGTCACCTTAGCCGTTTTGCGCATGCGCCGACGCAATCCCTGACGCGACAAGGCCTTGCGTGCACCGGGCGGGCGCCGGTGACGCCATGTTGTCGCGCGCCGCGCGTGGCGGCACGCACCGGCAACGGAACTCGCGGCACGCTGTACCGGTCCGTCCCCCACATTCGCCTTCGCCGCCTGCCCATGGATCCTCGACCGTCGTGACCCCCCTTCCTGCGCAAGACCGATGGCTGCATCTGTGGGCGGCACTGGCGACGGCGATGATCCTGGCCTTGCTGGGACGCCTGCTGTGGGGCACGCCGTCGGCCCCGCCGCGTGCCGTGGCGGAGGACGCGCTGCGCCTGGTGTTCCTGCCGCGGCAGACCGCGCAGCGCGTTCCGGACCCGCCGAAGGTGTCCACGCGCGCGCCGGCCGTGGCTACGCGCATGCCGGCCGGGACACGGCCGCCGCGCGGTGCGGCCGCGCCGCCGTCTTCGCCCTCGCAGCCGCCGACCGCGCCCGCCGCGGCCGCGACCAGCATGGCGGCGACGCTGTACACCGGCGATGGCCATCCGCGCCTGCCGGATGGCGTGGCGGTGGATCCGTTCGCGCAGGCGCAGGGCACGCCGCCTGGAACACTCAATCCGCGTGACGTGGCCAAGTCCAAGCGTCTGCTCGAACGACCCAACCCGATCGACTACCGGTCGACCCGTTTCGACAAGGACTGGGCCAGCGATGGCACCCTCGGCGACGTCGCCGTGCAGGGCATCGACCGGGCGATCAAGCAGCTGTTGCCCAAGAACACCCATCAGTCGGCGGTGGCGCGGCCGCCGCCGGATGTGCGGTTCAACCCGGCGCTGCACGAGCGCGCCAGCGACCTCGGCAGCGAGGCCACCGGCGATGCCTACAAGGCCGCGCCGATCGCCTTCGAAAAGGTGCCCGGGTTGGATGGCGAAGCCAGCCGGCGGATTCGCCAGGCCCTGGCCGACCTGCAGCAACGCCGCGGCGCCTGCCCGGCGGCGCAGCGCGCGCGCCTGCTGGCGCCCGTGCAGCAGCACCTGGATGCGCTGCTGCAGGTGGAAACCGCCATGGCCAAGGGCGCCGACCCGATCCGCGCACAGCAACTGCTGCCGCGCGAGGCCGACAGCGCCTACGACCTGGCACGGCGCGCGCTGTGGTACGCCGATCAGAAGCTGGCGGCGTGTGCGCCGTAGCTGGGTAATTTGACCTTGGCAGCCGTCGGGACTGAAGTCCCTCCCACAGTGCACCCAGCCAGCGTGTTGCGGACTGCCGTAGGAGCGGCTTCAGCCGCGACGGCGTTGCAGGGAAGCTTTGGTCGCGGCTGAAGCCGCTCCTACGTGTCTGCGCCCCTCGGGTTGTCAGAGGTGCCCTTCGGCCGCGCAAGCGGAGGATGCGGTCTATTCGGCCTTGGATGCAGTCGGGACTGAAGTCCCTCCTACAGTGCACCCAGCCAGCGTGTTGCGGATTGCCGTAGGAGCGGCTTCAGCCGCGATGGCGTCGCAGGGAAGCTTTGGTCGCGGCTGAAGCCGCTCCTACGAGGAAGGGAGCTGTCGGCAGCGTACCGAACCCGCCATCACTTGCCTCGACGCGTGCTGCGCGATGATGCGCGCCCATCCCGTCCGAGCGTGTCGCCGATGCCGTTTGCCCGTGCCGTGCTGTGCCTGCTGCTGTGCTGTGGCGTCGTCGCCGACGCGGCAGCGCGCACGGTGTACCGCTGCGTGCGCGACGGCACGGTCAGCCTGGCCACGGCACCGGAACCGGGTTCGCGCTGCACCCCCAAGGAACTGGGCGATGCGGCGATCGCCACGCCCAATCTGTGGGGCAACCTCGGCGTGTTCAGCGGCACCCTGTACGAGCGCGAGCAGGACGGGCAATTGGTCTACTCCACGCGCAACCTGCCGGGCTCGCGCCCGTACCTGCGCTTTACCGCGATCACGCCGCCGGGAGAGGTGGCGCATCCCGGATTAGGCAAGGTCGGGGCGCCGCAACTGCACGCGCATGCCAAGCAGTTCCGCGCCGCGGCGCGCGCCACCGGGGTCGACGAGCCGTGGCTGCGCGCGATCGCGCATGCCGAGAGCGGCTTCGATGCCACCGCGGTCTCGCCCAAGGGCGCGCAGGGGGTGATGCAACTGTTGCCCGAGGTCGCCAGGGAGTACGGCGTGCGCGATCCGTTCGCGGCCGACCAGTCCATCGCCGGCGGCGCCCGCTACATGCGTGCGTTGCTGCGCCGCTACGCCGGCGATCGGGTGCTGGCCGCGGCGGCCTACAACGCCGGCATCGGCACGGTGGCGCGCTACGGCGGCGTACCGCCGTACGCGGAGACCCGCGAGTACATCGACAAGGTGATGGCGCTGTACCAGCGCTACCGCATCGCGATGGGGATGGCCGTGGAGACGCCCGCGCAATAGCGGCGGCGCCCACCGTCGGCGTCGCCGGGGGCGCAGGCGGACGCGGCGTGGCCGCGGTGCCGCCCGCGGCGGCTCAGAGCGCGACGGCCTCCGCCTCGGCTTCGGCCGTCGCTTGCGCGTGCGGGGCTGTCGGCGCCGCGGCCGGTGCCGCGTACAGATCCAGCAGCAACAGGGTCACGCCGTTGGTCCAGCCGAAGCCGTCCTGCAGCGCGTACTCGCCGCCGCCGCCGCCCTTGGCCTGCGCGTCCACGCCGTACTTCTCCACCAGCTTGTGCTGCTGCGCGAACAGCGCCTGCACCCGCGCCAGGAAGCGGCTGCCGATCCGCTGCGCCAGCGCGTCCTGGCCGTAGCGGCGCAGGCCGTCCACGGCGATCCACTGCAGCGGCGCCCAGCCGTTGGGTTCGTCCCACTGCTGGCCGGTGTGCAGGCGCGTGGTGGCCACGCCGCCGGGGCGCAGCAACTGCGCCTGCACGGTGTCGGCGCTGCGCTTGGCCCGTGCCGGCGAGGCGACCCCGACGAACAGCGGGTACAGCGCCGCGGCGGTGACCTGGTCGCGCAGCCGGCGCTGCTGCCAGTCGTAGTCGGCGTAGTAGCCGGCGTCGCTCCACAGGTGCTTGTCGATCGCGGTCTTGCGGGCGCTGGCCAGGGCCGCGTAGTCGGTATCGCAGCCGGCCGCGCCGGGGGTCTTGGCGCAGGCCAGGGCCAGGGTGCTCTCCAGATGGTAGAGCAGGCTGTTCAGGTCGACCGGGACGATGGCGGTGGTGCGGATGCTGGCCAGGGTCTTGCGGTCGCCGAGCCAGCGGCTGGAATAGTCCCAGCCGCTCTCGGCGCCGGCGCGCAGGTCGCGGTAGACCTCGGCGGCGGGGCGGTCCTTGGCCTCGGCGGCGGTACGCACGTCGTGCAGCCAAGCTTCCGGGCGCGGCGTGTCGCGGGCATCCCAGTAACGGTTGAGCAGGCTACCGTCGGCCAGCCGCACCACGTGCGCATGCGCGCTGCCCGGGGCCAGGGTCTGCGCGCCTTCCATCCAGTACGCGTATTCCTTCTGCAACTGCGGCAGGTAGCGCGCATAGGCCGCGTCGCCCTCCACCTTGGCCTGCAACTGCACCATGTGCGAGAAGAACGGCGGCTGCGAGCGGCTCAGGTAGTAGGTGCGGTTGCCGTTGGGGATGTGCCCGTAGGTGTCGATCAGGTAGGCGAAGTTGTCCAGCATCTGCCGGCTGCGTTCGTGTTCGCCGCTCTCCACCAGGCCGAGCATGGTGAAGTAGGAATCCCAGTAGTAGACCTCGCGGAAGCGCCCGCCCGGCACCACGTACGGGTGCGGCAGCGACAGCAGGCTGCTGTAGGCCGGCACGTCGACCTGGCGGCGCACCAGCAGCGGCCACAGCGCGTCGATGTGCTCGCGCAGGCCGGTGTCCTGGCGGATCGCCTCGGTCTGCACCGGGCCGGATTCCTCGAAGTTGGCGGCGACGAAACGGCGCAGGTCGAAACCCGGCTGCTGGCGCTGCGCCAGATAGTCGGCGTTGATCAGCGCCGGGTCGCGCAGCGGCAACGCATCGACGAAGTGCTTCTGGTCGTCGAACAGTTCCTGCTGCTGCACCGCCTGGAACAGTTCCGGGTAGGCCAGGTCGGGCGTCTGCGGCGGCGGTGCCGGGGCGGTCAGCGTGGTCGCCGGCGCGGCCTCCGCCATGGCGGTATCGGCGGTGCCCAGCAACAGGCCGAGCGACAGGCTCAGCAGCGGGGTGCAACAGGGAGGAGCGGCATGGCTCATGTCGGGTCCAGAGCAGGATGCGTGCGGCATGGTAAACGACCGAAGCGGAGACGGGGGCGCGCGGCCGGATCCGGTACGCGGCCCGCCCGATCCTGCCCTGGCGGCCGCGCGCCGCCCGGCTCGCACCGGTGAGGGACCGCAACGCCTGGGGCATGCAAGAACGGGGCCGCTGGTCTGGCGTGGCTCTCGGTCGGCGGGGCAGCTTGGGGACTGCCCGCCTGGGTGGGGGACGACTCGGCCCCGCCCGCGTCAGGGCGGGGGAGCTGCCGTCCAGCGCGCGGCGGCACGCGCCGCGCAGGTCAGGGCGTCTGCGGCCGCTGGCGGTCCTTCTCGGCGCTGAGCGCGGCTTCGGCGCGCAGGAACACCTGTCCGATCGGCTCGTCCGCCCGCGCGGCCTGGGCGTCGCCGACCAGCACGGTCAGCCCGAGCGCCTGCTGCCGCGCGGCGATCTCGCGCAGGCCGCGCAGTTTCTGATCGGCGTCGGCGCCGTGCAGCATGACGATGAACTCGGCGCTGTCGGTCGCCCGGTCCACACTGTCGGCGGCGGCGCCGTCCTGCACGTAGCTGGCCAGGGTGCGGTCGAGTTGCTGCAGGCTGCTGCCCAGCAGGCGTTCGCTCTGCCGCTCGGCCAGCGCGGCCAGTTCCTGTACTTCCAGGATCACCACCCGGTAGCGGCCGTCGGTGCCAGTGTCCGTGTTGTCGCCAACCGGGTGCGCTTGCAGGAGCGCCTCGCGTTGGCGCTGCAGCGCATCACGGCGCGCGTCGAGCAGGCGCATCGCGGTGCGCGCCAGCGCGCGCAGGCCGTCGCGCTGGGCGTCCTTGAGTTCGCGCGGCGTGGTGTCCAGCACGCACACGGTGCCCAAGGCGATGCCCTCGTCGGTCACCAGCGGCATGCCGGCATAGAAGCGCGCGCCGATGTCGCCACGGACCACGGAGATGTCGGCGAACCGCGGGTCGTCGGCGAGGTCGGGCACTTCCATCAGTTGCTTGGGCTCACGGATCGCGTGGTCGCACACCGCCTGGCTGCGCTCGGTCTGCGGCACCTCCAGGCCCATCCGCGCCTTGAACCATTGCCGGTCGCGATCCACCAGCGACAGCAGCGCGATCGGGGTGTCGCACAGCGCGGCGGCGATCTGCACGATGTCCTGGTAGGCATCCTCGGGCAGGCTGTCGACGATGTGGTAGCTGTCGAGGACACGCTGGCGCTGGGCTTCATCGGTCATGGGCGTCGTCGGGTCTGGCGCGAATCGCGAGGCGCAGCACCATACCGCAGGGCGCGGCGACGTCGCGTGGACAAGCGCGCAAGCGTGACGCGGTGCACGCTCGAGTCTTTTGCCGCGCACGACCAATCAGCGCCGATGGCGGTCGTGCATGGTGCAAAGGAAGGTCAAATCGCCGTGATAGGATGCGCCGCGTTTCGCTCTGCCATCCCGGTAGCCCACGGTGCATCACGCATGCGGCGATCTGCGATGCCGGTTTGCACGGTGGCTGCCGCATGGTCCGCCTGTACTCCTTCTGCAAGGGAGTGCGCCGCCACTTCGCAAGGACGATTCCCATGGCTCTACCCGACACGCACCGTTTCCGCACCTGCGTCGCCTTCCTGCTCACACTCTCGCTGTTGCCTGGGGCTGCGTCTGCCAGCAGCGTGACCGGCACCATCAAGGACCTGTCGGTCCGTGCGACCGACGGCGTGCACTACGTCGTGATCAACGGCACACCGACGCAGCGTCCGACCTGCGCGGCGAACACCACGTACTACATGATCA
Source organism: Xanthomonas protegens (assembly GCF_038442435.1). NCBI lineage: Bacteria > Pseudomonadati > Pseudomonadota > Gammaproteobacteria > Lysobacterales > Lysobacteraceae > Xanthomonas > Xanthomonas protegens. Next base: position 50,335 of record NZ_JAQJCQ010000012.1, read on the forward strand.
AGGACGAGACCTCCGATACCGGAAAGGCGCAGCTGGCGATGCTGCTGTCCGCCTACATGGCGGGGAAGCCGGTCTGGATCGAAGGGGCCGGCGCCTGCACGCGCTGGGGCGACGGCGAAGACGTTCGCACGGTGAGCTTTCACTGAACGTGGCGGTTGGGCAGCATGGTGGTTACCGCCGGCGCATGCATGCTGACGCGGTCCCGCGACGATCTTGAGGCAGACCGTGGCTGGGCGCAGTCTGTCTTGCGTGTGGATGAGCGTGCCAAGCGAAGCGTGACATCGACACGCTCGTGAGGTCGCGGCTGAAGCTGCTTCTACAAGGGCGGCGAATCGGGTGCTGGTTCCAGTCGCAGGAGCGGGGCGTGCCCGGCATATCGCGGGAATCGGCGGGACATGGCGATCAGCCCGCGGCACCGGCGCCGAGCGCGCGCAGCTGCGTCTGCAGCGTGGCGGCGTTGTCGAGGGCGTGGCCGAGCGCGGTGTTGTCGAAGATCACCCAGGTTTCGCCCGTGCGTGGCGTGGCGGCGACGACGCGCTCGGCCAGGCCGCGCAGCGTGTCGTCGGCATAGTCGCTGTAGTAGAGGCGTGGTGCGCCGTGCCAGCGCCAGTAGGCTGGCGCCGCCGCGCCTGCCGGCTGCGCGGCGCTGGCAGTCAGGGCCGGGTCGGCGGCCACGCGCGCGATGTGGTGGCGCTGCCACAGCGCCTCGGCGCGTGCGTCGAACCAGCTGGCGTGGCGCGGTTCGCAGGCGATGCCGCCGTGCCAGCGGCGCCGCAGCATGGCGAAGAAGGTGGCGGCGGTGCGTGCATCGAAGGCCAGGCTCGGCGGCAGCTGCACCAGCAGGCAGCCGAGCCTGTCGCCGAGATGGCCGACCTCGTCGAGGAAGGTCTGCAGCAGCGGCGCGACGCGGGACAGGCGCGCGTCGTGGGTGATGGTGCGTGGCAGTTTGGCCGAGAAGCGGAAATGCGTCGGCACGCTGTCGGCCCAGCGCTGGTAGGTGCTGGCGCGGTGGGCGCGGTAGAACGTGGAATTGATCTCGACCGCGTCGAAGCGGGTGGCATAGCGCGCCAGCTGGCTGGCGCCATCGCCGACCAGGCCGCGCTGCGTGCTGGCGATCGACCAGCCGGCGCAGCCGACGCGGATGCGGGAAGCGGCGACGCGGCGGGGAGAAGCGGTCGGCATCGGCGGTGGCAGGCGAGGACAGGCCTGTCGGATACCAAGCGTTGCGACCAGGAGCCGTGAAGAACAGGCGCGGCGCGCCGCCTTGGCGACCCATCCGCGACCCGCGCGCATGCAGGGACGGTCGATGCCTGCAGGCTGCGCCGGAGCGCAGCCTGCGCGTTCACTGTCGCCGCATGTCGCATGTCGCATGTCGCATGTCGCATGTTGCGATGGCGACGCGTTGCGATGGCGCCGACGCCTCATGCTGGCGCCGGCGCGTGGCGCATGGCGGGGCAGATCCGCCATGCGTGTGCGGCGTTACTGCTTGCCCGCGGCCTTCGCCTTGACCGGCTGGCCGTCGCTGTCCAGCACCTGCACCTCGCCCAGCTTCAGCGCACGCACCGGCGCCTCGATCTGCTTGAGGTCGCCGACGATGACCCAGGTCATCGCCTGCGGCGCCACGATCTCCTTGATCGCCGCTTCCGCCGCCGGCTGGTCGACCGCTTCCAGGCGCGTCTTCAGCGTCTGCACGTAGTCGTCCGGGCGGCCGTACTGGACGATGCCTTCCATCGCGCCGAGCACCGCACCGGTGGTCTCGAAGCTGCCCGGCAGGGCGCGCACGCGCTGTTCCTTGATCTTGGCGATCTCGGCGGCGGTCAGCGGCTTGTCGCCGACCACGGCCTTGGCTTCCTTGAGGATCTCGGCGGCCGATTCGGCGGTCTTGTCGGTCTGCACCGGGGCGAAGAACAGGAACGGGCGCTGGCCGATCGCGTCGATCATGAAGCTGTTGGCGCCGTAGGCCCAGCGCTTGTCCTCGCGCAGGTTCATGTTCAGTCGCGAGGTGAAGGTGCCGCCGAAGGCGCCGTTGGCCACGCCGATCGCCAGGTTGTTCGGCGCCTTGGTCGAGGGCGCCAGCAGGCCGGCCAGGATCAGCGATTGCGGGGCGTCGTCGCGGTTGATCAGGAACACGCGCGGCTTGGGCTGCGCGGCCACCTGCGGCAGGCTCTTGGTCGGGCGCTTGCCGGCCGGGGCCTGCCAGTCGCCGAACGCGGCATCCAGCTGCGGGATGATCTTGGCCAGGGTGGTGTCGCCGGCGACCAGGATGCGCACGTTGTCCGGACGCAGCCAGTTGTTCTGGAACGCGCTCAGGTCGCCCGCAGTGAGGCTCTTGATCGCCGCCTCGGTGCCGGTGCCGGTGAGCGGCACGCCGTACGGATGGCTGGGGCCGTACAGCAGCGGCGGCAGGGTGCGTAGCGCCAGGCCCTGCGGCTGGGTCTTCTCCTGCGCGATCGAGGCCAGCCACTGGCCGCGGATGCGCTCGATGTCGTCGGCCTTGAACGCCGGGTTGCGCACGATGTCGGCGAACAGCTCCAGCGACGGCGCCAGCTGGTCGTTGAGCGCGTTGAGCGAGGCGTCGCAGCTGTCCAGTTCGCAGGACACGCTGGTCATCGCGCCCAGGCGCTGGCGGCGCTGCGCCACGTCCACCGAATCCAGGTTGCGGGTGCTCTCGTTCATCAGCGCCGCGGTGAAGTTGGCGGTGCCGAGCTTGCTGCCGCGGTCGGTCGCGTAACCGGCGTCGAACAGCATCTGGATCTGCGTGACCGGGATGGTGTGGCGCTCGGCCAGCACCACCTCGATGCCGTTCTTGAGCTTGCCGCGCTGCAGCTGCGGGAAGCTCAGGCTCGGGAACTGGCTGGTTTCCGGCACGCCGGCAGCGCGATCCACCTGCGACTTGCCGACGCTGTAGTTGCCCTTGGCCGGCACCTTCGGCGCGGGCTTGCCCGGGGCCGCCGGCAGCGGCTTGACCGCCTTGTCCTCGGCTGCCGGATCGAAGCCTTCCGGCGCCGGCAGCACGGTCAGCAGGTAGTCGCCCTTGCCGAACCAGGTGTCGGCGGCCTTGCGCACGCTGGCCACGGTGGCGTCCTGCGCGCGCTGCAGGTCCTTCTTGTAGGCGCCCGGATCGTTGCGGTAGACCTGGCCCTCGGCCAGCACCGTGGCCTTGCCGCCGAAGCCGCCGACCTTCTCCAGGCCGCGCACGAAGCCGGCGCGGTAGCCGACCTGCGCGCGCTGCAGTTCGTCGGCGGTGGGGCCTTCGGCCAGGAACTTCTGCAGTTCGTCGGCGATGGCGGCCTCGACCTTGGCCGGGTCCACGCCTTCCTTCACGTCGGCGGTGATCTGCAGCTGGCTGGCCAGCGCGAACGACTGCAGGCCGGCGGAGACGTCGTCGGCCAGCTTGTCGCGATAGACCAGGCGCTGGTACAGGCGGCTGGTCTTGCCGCCGCCGAGCACGGTGGTGGCCAGGTCCAGCAGCACCGCGTCGTCGGTGCCCAGCTGCGGCGCGACCCAGGTGCGGTAGATGCGCGGCTGCGCGACGTGGTCGTGCTGCACGCCGCGGGTCTGCTTGGCCAGCGGGGTGATCCACGGCTGCTGGCGCGGCACCGGGCGGCCGGCGGGGATGTCGCCGAAGTACTGCTCGGCCTTGGCCTTGGCCTGCGCCACGGTGATGTCGCCGGCCAGCACCAGGGTGGTGTTGGCGGCGCCGTAGTTGTCGTGGAACCACTGCTTGACGTCGTCCAGCGAGGCCGCGTCGAGGTCGGCCATCGAGCCGATGGTGTCGTGCTGGTACGGATGGTTGGCCGGGAAGATGTTGGCCAGGATGTTCTCGTCGACGCGGCCGTAGGGGCGGTTCTGGCCCTGGCGCTTCTCGTTCTGGACCACGCCGCGCTGGGTGTCCAGCTCCTTCTGGCCGATCGCGCCGAGCAGGTGGCCCATGCGGTCCGATTCCATCCACAGCGCGGTGTCCAGCGCGGTGGTCGGCACGGTCTCGAAGTAGTTGGTGCGGTCGAACCAGGTGGTGCCGTTCATGTCGGTGGCACCGACCTTCTCGAACGGCTGGAAGTAGGTGCCCTTGTGGTTCTCCGAGCCGGAGAACATCAGGTGCTCGAACAGGTGCGCGAAGCCGGTCTTGCCGGCCGGCTCGTCGCCCGAGCCGATGTGGTACCAGATGCTCACCGCTACCACCGGCGCCTTGTGGTCCTCGTGCACCACCACGGTCAGGCCGTTGGGCAGGGTGAAGCGGGTGTAGGCGATCTCCGGCGCGGTCGCCTGGCCCGGCGTGGCGGCGGCCAGGGCCGACGGCGCGGCGACCAGGGCGGCGCCGGTGCCGAGGGTGAGGATGCTGGAGATCAACAGCGACAAGGGACGGAGCATGGGCCGGGCCTGAGTGTGGACAGTGCGCCAGCATAGAGGGGCGGCGGCGGCCGCGGGAACGTGACTGATGGCACACCGCGCACGGCCCACCCGGAGGAAGGGCCGTGCGGGTGGCGTCAGGGACGCGGCGGCGCGCTCAGCGCGCGGCGCAGAAACCGAACTCGGCAGTGGCGCCGGGGGCCAGGGTCTTGTTCCAGTCCACGCCGCTGGCGCTGAGCGTGGTGCCCGATTGCGTCCAGGTGGCGTTCCACAGGTTGTTGACGGTGCCGCTGATCGACAGCGTGGCGGTCCAGTCGCCGCTGCTGCCGCCGGTGTTGGTCACCTGCACGCGGTTGCAGTAGCCGGCGTTCCAGTCGCTGTCGACCAGCACCTTGGTGCTGAAGCTGCTGCCGGACGGCGGCGGCGTTGGCGTGGTGCCGCCGCCGTTGCCACCACCACCGCCTCCACCATTGCCACCGCCGTTGCCGCCGCCACCGCCAGTGCTGCTGCCGGCGCTGTCCCACAGCTTCTTCAGCAGGGTCACCTTGTCGTTGCGGACCGTGCTCCAGTCGTCGTTGAGGATGCCGCCGGTGTCGCCGCTGTTCGGATTCCACGACCAGTAGAAGCCGCTGTGGATGCCCTTGCCGATCAGGTAGTCGACCAGCGCGTTCTGCCACTGCACGTCCAGCGGGTTGCCCTGGCCGTACTTGCCGCCGAACTCGCCCAGCAGCAGCGCGTGGCCGGCCTGGGCGAACTGGCCGAAGTGCTGCTCCCAGATCGCCGGCATGTTGGCCGGGAAGTTGGACGCGCTGAAGTACGGCTGCATGTAGACGTCCGGTCCGTACACGTGCGGGGCGAGCAGCAGGCGGTTAGCCGGGATGGCCAGCGGGGTGCAGGCCAGCGGTTCCAGGTTCTCGCCCCAGAAGTGCGCGGTGTCGCTGGAGCAGGTGGACGTGTTGGAAATGCCCTCGACCACGATCAGCCAGTTCGGCGCCGCGTTCAGCACCACCGCCGACGCGCGTTCGGCGGCCTTGTTCCAGTCGGTGGCGGCATTGCCGCTGCCCCAGGTGGCGGCGCCGTGCGGCTCGTTCTTCAGGTCCAGGCCGATCACCCCCGGCACCGACGCGTAGCGCTTGGCGACGAAGCTCAGATCATTCAGCCATTGCTGCTCGCTGTAGCTGCCGGTGTACCAGAGTTCGGAGATCGCGTTGCAGTCCGGGGTGTGGTGGTCGAGCAGCACGTACATGCCGCGGCTGCTGAGTTCGTTGATCACCTTGTCGAGCAGCTGCAGCGAGTTCAGGCCCTGCAGGTCCGGATTGCGGCTGTAGTCGATGCTGCCGGGCGATACCGCCTGCAGCGTCTGCGGGCAGAACGGCAGGCGCACGGCGTTGAAGCCAAGGCCCTGCATCTGCGTGATCATGTCCTTCCAGTTGCGCGCCCACAGGCCGTGCACGGTGTGCTGCGAGGTCTCGAAACCGAACCAGTTGACGCCGCGCAATTGCACGGCGTTGCCGGCGTCGTCCACCACTTTGCCCTGGTTGATGGCATAGCTCCAGGCCGAGCCGCTGGCGACCACGAGCGCCGCGGCCAGCAGGCAGCGGGTAATGCGGGAATGCAGGGACCGGTTCATCGCGATGCTCCGAGGGTGGCCGGTGCGGAGCGCGCCGGCCAAAGGGGGGCGGATGCCTGGCGGCGATGATCGGCAGTGTCCGCCTTGGCGGCCGTGACTGCCGTTGCAGAAGACGGGCTTGTCCACGGATTGCGCGCAGGTGCTGTGGTGATGTCCACGGGCGCGCTCTCGCCTGGCGAAAACGCCAACGGCAGCGTCGTGGGACGCTGCCGTTGAGGTTGGGCCCCGCGCGCTGCGCGGGGCGATGGCGCCGTCTTCAGCGGGCGGCGCAGAACCCGAACTCGGCGGTGGCGCCGGGGGCCAGGGTCTTGTTCCAGTCCACGCCGCTGGCGCTGAGGGTGGTGCCCGACTGCGTCCAGGTGGCGTTCCACAGGTTGTTGACGGTGCCGCTGATGGACAGGGTGACCGCCCAGTTGCCGGTGGCGCTGCCGCTGTTGGTCACCTGCACGCGTTCGCAGTAGCCCGCGTTCCAGTCGCTGTCGACGATGACCTTGGTGCTGAAGCTGGCGCTGCCCGGGGCCGGCGTGGGTGTCGGGGTCGGGGTCGGCTCCGGCGTGGGCGTCGGGGTCGGAGTGGGCGTCGGCGTCGGCGTGGTGCCGCTGGTATCGCCCCACAGCCGCTTCAGCCCGACCATCTTTTCGCTGCGCACGGTGGTCCAGTCGTCGTCGAGCACGCCGCCGGTGTCGCGGCTGTTCGGGTTCCAGGCCCAGTAGAAACCGCTGCGGATGTTCTTCTTGATCAGGTAGTCGATCAGCGCCCTCTGCAGGATCGGGTCCTGCGCCTGGTTGCGGCCTTCGTTGCCGCCGAACTCGCCGATCATCATGGCGTAGCCGCGCTGGGTCAGCTGGCCGAACTGGCGCTCCCAGATCGCCGGCATGTTGGCCGGGAAGCTGCTGTCGCCGAAGTAGGGCTGCCAGTTCACGTCGGGGCCGTACACGTGCGGGGACAGCAGCAGGCGATTGGCCGGCACGTTGAGCTTGGTGCAGGTCAGCGGTTCCAGGTTGCCGCCCCACCAGTAGCCATAGCTGCTGGAGCAGGTGGGGTTGTCGGTGATGCCCTCGACCACGATCAGCCACTTCGGCGCCACCTTCAGCACCGCCGCCGAGGCGCGCTCGACCGCCTTGTTCCAGTCGGTCTTGAGGTTGCCGGTGCCCCAGGTGTTGCGGCCGTTCGGCTCGTTCTTCAGGTCGATGCCGATCACGCCCGGCACCGACGCGTAGCGCTTGGCCACGAACGTCAGGTCGCTGAGCCACTGCTGCTCGCTGTAGGAGTCGGTGTACCAGAGCTCGGAGATGCCCTGGCAATCGGGCGAGTGGTGGTCCAGCAGCACGTACATGCCGCGGCTGCTGAGCTCGTTGACCACCTTGTCCAGCACCTGCAGCGAATTCAGGCCCTGCAGGTCCGGGTTGCGACCGTAGTCGATGCTGGTCGGCGCGACGCCGCGCAGGGTCTGCGGGCAGAACGGCAGGCGCACGGCATTGAAGCCCAGGCCCTGCATCTGCGTGATCATGTCCTTCCAGTTGCGCGCCCACAGGCCATGCACGGTGTGCGCGCTGCCTTCGAAGCCGAACCAGTTGACGCCGCGCAGTTGCACCGCGTTGCCGCGGTCGTCCACCACCGTGCCTTTGCTGACGGCGTAACTCCAGGCCGAACCGCTGGCGGCCAGCAGCGCGGCGGCCAGCACGCAACGGGTGATGCGGGTGAGAGGGGACATCGACATCTCTGCAGGTCTCCGGAAGCGGGCCGGCCCCGCAGTCGGAGCGGCCCAGATGAGGGTGGGGGCAACGGACGCCGCGCCCGGCTCGGGTGGAAGCCGGGAGGGGCACGCGGATCGGCGTGGGCCACCGATCGGCGCGGCCCCGTGATGCGCGAGCGCGGCATTAGAGCATGTTCAGGTTCGTATTTGAGCGGTTTATCACAATAAATTTTTGCGACAGCGCACGTCTGGCGGATGCCCGGCCCGTGCCGGTCCCGCGGCCGCCTCGCTACACTCGGTCGCTCATGCCTGCCGAGGGGATCTTCGTGCAACGCCCAAACCTGTCCTTCGCGGTGCAGTGGCCGCATTGGCGCCTCGATTCCGCCTTCCGCGCGCGCCGCGGCGCCGGCGCAGGGCGGCGCGCGTGAGTCGCGATCCGCTGCCGCCGTCCGTAGCGCCGGCGCCTGCCCCGGCAGTTGCGCCCGGGGCCGCGGCGGCACGGAGGGGCGACGCTGCGGCTGTCGCCCCGGCGGACACCGCGGCGGCGCCAGGCTGGCTGGTCCGCAGCGGCGTGGTGCTGGCGTTCGCGATCGTCGCGCCGCTCCTGGGCACGCTGGTCGTCGGTCTGCCGTTGGCGTTTTCCTGGACGTGGGGGCAGCCCGGCGGCTTCGGCGATGCGCTGCCGCTTCTCCTGCTCATGGCGCTGATGTCCTGCATCTTCGGCGCGTTGCCGGGGCTGTTGACCGGCCTGTTCGCCGCCTATGCCTGGCCCCGCCTGCGTGGCTGGCGCGCGCATCTGCTGGTGGGGTTGATCGGTGCCGGCATGTCGGCCGTCTGCGTCGGTGCGCTCATTGCCTGGATCAACAGCCATCGCGATGCGTTCCGCGAGCCCGGCAGCTGGCTGGGATCTTGCGTGCTTGCCGGGGGCGTCGGCGCCCTGCTGCTCTCGCTGGCGCTGGACCGGCTGCGCGGACGCTGAGCGCTGCCGCGGCCCGGCCGGTGCTGGCCTGCGGCAGCGACGGGTGCGCCAGCCGGCCCGCGGGCTTCAGCCAAGGAAGTCCCGGGCGAGCGTCCATTTCCTGGCGCGTCCCTGCCACGCGCACGCGCAGCGGCACGCGGCATGCGCTGGGATGATGGCGCGCCCCACGACATCAGCGCTCGAACGACCGCGCGCGCCCAAACCGCCCCGGCCCCTGCCGATCGCCTGGCCGCGCCGCTACACTCGAGGTTCTTTGTGTCTGCCGAGGGGAACTCCGTGAAACGACCGATCGTGAGCCTGCTGGCTCTTGCGCTGTCCGGCGCCAGCCTGGCGGCACCGCCGCCCGCACCGACCTTCGACACCAAGCGCTTGTCCGCCGACGTCAAGACACTGGCCTCCGACGCCTACGAGGGCCGCGCCCCGGGCTCGGCGGGCGAGGAGAAGACCGTGGCCTATCTGAGCGCGCAGTTCCAGGCGGCCGGCCTGCAGCCGGGCGGCGACCTGCGCGACGGCAAGCGCCTGTGGACCCAGGCGGTGCCGCTGCGCCGCGCCGACATCGTCGGTACCCCGCAACTGGCCATCGCCAGCGGCGACCAGCGCCAGGCCCTGACCCAGGGTCAGCAGATCGCCGTGCGCGCCGCGCTCGACGGCAGCAGCCAGGTGACCCTGGACGGCGCGCCGCTGGTGTTCGTCGGCTACGGCGTCAAGGCGCCCGAGCGCGGCTGGGACGACTTCAAGGGCGTGGACCTGAAGGGCAAGATCGCGGTGGTGCTGATCAACGACCCCGACTTCGAGACCGGCAAGGGCGCGTTCGACGGCAAGGGCATGACTTACTACGGCCGCTGGACCTACAAGTTCGAGGAAGGCGCGCGGCAGGGCGCGGCCGGCGTGCTGATCGTGCACGAGACCGCACCGGCCTCCTACGGCTGGGCCACCGTGGCCAACTCCAACACCAACAGCATGTTCGACGTGGTCCGCGACGATCCCAAGACGGTGCATCCGGAGCTGGAGGGCTGGATCCAGCGCGATCTGGCGGTGGACCTGTTCAAGCGCGCCGGGCTGGATTTCGATGCGCTGAAGAAGCAGGCGCAATCGCGCGACTTCAAGCCGGTGGAGCTGAAGGGCGAGCGCCTATACGCCGACTACGCGGTGAAGTCGGAGGTGATCACCTCGCGCAACGTGGTCGCGCGGCTGCCCGGCAAGACCCAGCCGGACGACACCCTCATCTACACCGCGCACTGGGATCACCTGGGCGTGGGCGCACCCGATGCCAAGGGCGACCGCATCTTCAACGGCGCGCTGGACAATGCCAGCGGCGTCGCCGCGCTGCTGGAACTGGCCCGCGCCTTCGCCAAGGGCCCGGCGCCGCAGCGCTCGGTGGTGTTCATGGCGGTCACCGCCGAGGAGAAGGGCCTGCTCGGCTCGGAGTACTACGCCTCCAAGCCGCTGTATCCGCTGGCGCGCACGGTGGCGGTGATCAACATGGACGGCATGAGCCCGTTCGGGCCCTCGCGCGATTTCGGCATCTACGGCACCGCCAAGCTGGAACTGCTCGACGACCTCAAGCGCGTGGCCAAGGGTTGGGACCTGCGCTACACGCCCGATCCGAAGCCGGAAGCCGGCTACTTCTTCCGCTCGGATCACTTCTCCTTCGCCAAGCGCGGCGTGCCGGCGCTGTCCTTCGCCGCCGGCCAGGACTGGGTGGACGGCGGCGTGGCGGCTGGCAAGGCCGCTTCGGACGACTACACCGCCAAGCGCTACCACCAGCCCGGCGATGATTGGCAGCCGAACTGGACCTTCGCTGGCGCCGCGCGCGACATGCAGGTGCTGTACACGCTGGGCGAGGAACTGGCCAATTCGACGCAGTGGCCGAACTGGAGCCGCGACTCCGAGTTCCGCGCCACCCGCGACGCCAGCGCCGCGCAGCGCCAGGCCGTGCCCGCCAAGTGAGCCACGCCCCAGTGCCGCCTGCGCCGCAGGCGGCTGCGGATCCGCCGGCGGGCGTGCGCGCTGAAACCGCCGATCCGGTCGACGTGGACGCGGGCAACGACCCGCTGCCGCGCTGGCTGGTCGGCGTTGGCGTGGCCGTGGCGTTCCCATTGGTGGGGCCGCCGCTGGGGACTGCGGCGGTCTTGCTGCCGATGATGGCGGTCGCGTGGCTCCGGGGCGGCGCTCACCTCGGTGACATCGGCGGCGGGCTGCTGATGCTGCTGGGGATCGCGCTGTATTCCTACCTGTTCGGCGTCTTGCCGGCCTTGCTGACCGGCCTGGTCGCAGGACGCGCATGGCCGCGTCTGCGCGGCTGGCGCGCGCATCTGCGCATCGGCTTGGTCGGCGCCGGGTTCTCTGCGGCGTGCATCGGCTCGGCGATCGCGCTGTTCGGCGATCATGCCGACATCGGTGCGCTGGCCGGCGCGGCAGGATTGTGCGCGCTGGCCGGCTTCAGCGGCGCCACGTTGCTGTCGCGCGCGCTGCAAACCTTGCGCGGCGGCTGAGCGCCGCCGCGGCTCAGCCGCCGCTGGCCTGCTGCAGCGACGGCGTGCGCCAGCCGGCGCGCACGCCCCAGAAGTAGAAGCCCAGCGCGACCACGCCGACCACCACCAGGTCCGGCCCGTAGGACAGGTAACCGTGGCCGCCGAAGGTGGTGCTGCCGGCCCACGACAGCAGGGCGATGGTCGGCAGATAGGCGATCAGCCAGCTGGCGCCGCGCAGGTGCCGGCGGAAATCCTTCCAGCCGTCGCGCTGCTGGTAGTACGCGTACACCGGCAGGGCCACCAGCATCAGCAGGATGATCTCGCCGGTCAGCGGCCAGCGCGCCCAGTACAGCAGTTCGGTGGCCAGCACGAAGGCGGCGGCGGCCAGCACCGGCAGGCCGGCGATGCGCAGCGGGCGGTGCATCTCCGGCGCGTGCTTGCGCAGCGCCATGGCGCTGATCGGGCCGGTGAGGTAGGAAATGATCGTCGCCACCGAGATCACCGCCGCCAGCGTGCCCCAGCCGCGGAAGAAGAACAGGAACAGATAGGACACCAGCAGGTTGAAGAACATCGCCGGGCGCGGCACGCCCCAGGTCGGATGGATCCGGCCCAGCACCTTGGGCATGGTGCCGTTGCGCTCCATGCCGTAGATCATCCGCGCGGTGGTGGCGGTGTAGGTGATGCCGGTGCCGCTGGGGCTGACGAAGGCGTCCACGTACAGCAGCATCGCCAGCCAGTGCAGGTTGACGATGATCGCCAGCTGCGCGAACGGCGACCGGAAGTCGATGCCGTGCCAGCCGGCCTTTGCCAGCAGGTCCGGCGGCACCGCGCCCAGGTAGGCGACCTGCAGCAGCACGTAGACCACCGTGGCCAGCGCGATCGAGCCGAGCACCGCGAACGGGATGCTGCGCCCGGGATTGCGCGCCTCGCCGGCCAGGTTCACCGGGCTCTGGAAGCCGTTGAAGCTGAACACGATGCCGGCGGTGGCCACCGCGGTGAGCACCGCGGCGAAGTCGATGGTGTGGCTGCCGCCGTGCAGGCCGACGCTGAAGTTCTCGCTGTGGAAGCCGCTGGCGATCAGCGCCACGCCGGTCAGCGCCGGCACCACCAGCTTGAAGACGGTGATCAGGCTGTTGGAGCGCGCGAACAGCTTCACGCTCCAGAAGTTCAGCAGGAAGTACACCAGCACCAGCACCGCGGCGATGCACAGGCCGGGCACCGACAGCTCGCCGGCGCCGCCGGGCTGCTGCACGTACAGGTCCTGCGCCCATTGCCACGGCCAGGACGCCATGTATTGCACCGAGGCCTCGGCCTCCACCGGGATCACCGACACGATCGCGATCCAGTTGGCCCAGCCGGCGATGAAGCCGACCAGCGAACCGTGCGAATAGTGGCTGTAGCGGACCATGCCGCCGGACTCGGGGAACATCGCGCCCAGTTCGGCATAGGCCAGGGCGATGGTGGTGACGATCGCCGCGCCCAGCACCCAGGCCCAGATCGCACCGGGGCCGGCCAGCCCGGCGGCGCGCCAGGCGCCGAACAGCCAACCGGAACCGATGATCGAACCGAGGCCGGTCAGCATCAGGGCGAACGGGCCGACATCGCGGCGCAGGGCGGTTTGGGTCATGGCGGGTCCGGCGGCGGCGGGAAGCGGGGGATGATCGCATAAAGCTGGGATTGGGGATTCGGGAGTGGGGATTCGCTTAGAAGCCGGGATTCGGGATTGGGATTCGAGATTGGTGAAGCGCGGCGGCGCCGTCCGCTTTTGCGAATCCCCAATCCCGACTCCCGAATCCCCGCCTTACGCAGACTTTACGCGCGCAGCCCCCAACCGCCATGGCGCGCTTACGCGGCGCGCGCGCAGACTGCGCCACGTCCTTTCCGTTGGATGTGTTCCATGTCGATTCTGCTGATCCAGGGCCCGCATCGCGATGCGTCGGCCATCGCCGCGGCGCAGTGTCTGGCCGCTTCCCATGCCGCGCAGGTGGTGCCGGTGGCCTGTGCCGATGCCGCGCAGATCGTGGCGCGGCTGCGGCAGGGCGCGTGCGACGACACCGAGCTGGTGCTGCTGGATTCCGGCGAGTTGCCGGCGTCGGAGCTGGCCGACCACGGCGCGCAGCTGTGCGCGGCGCTGGACGCGCTGGGCCATCCGTACATCGAGGTGCACGATGCCAGCGCGCAGGCGCTGGAACCGCTGCTGCATCCGCGGCACATGCCGTTGCTGACGGTGATCGCCAACGGTGCGCTCGCCGACAGCTACGCCATCGCCCTGGGCGTGGCGCAGCGCCGGCTCGGCGCGCGCGCGGCGCTGGCCAACTGAGGGCGCCGCCATGTCGATCCTGTTGCTCCGTGGCCCGGACTGCGTGGCCGGCCATCGCGGCCGCCCGGCCCGCATCGCCCCACCGGTGATGCGGCAATTGCTCGCCCATGCCGGCCGCGCCGGCAAGACCCTGGCGGTGCGCGGCTGCGCCAGCGAGCGCGAACTGCTGCAGGCACTGGCCCAGGCCGACCAGGCCGGGGTGGAGATGCTGTTGCTGGATCCGGGCGCGTGCTCGGACAGCGCCGTCACCGCCGACGCGGTGGCGCACCTGCGCCGGCCTTACGTGGAAGTGCACGACGATGCCAGCGATCGCCGCGAAGCCTGCCTGTGCGCGGCGTCGGGGCAGCGCCTGGGCCAGGTCGGCGGCTACTGCGCGCAGGGCTACGCGCTGGCGCTGTCGATCGCGCTCGAACACCTGGGCTGCAACGGCTACGAAGGCGATGTCCACGTCGGCACCTGAGCGCGCGCGCCACTACCTGGCCGACTACGAGGCCTACAGCTTCGGCCAGCGCGTGGCCTGGGGCACCCTGGCGCACACCTGGGCCGAGCCGGCGCCGCTGGACCCGGAGCGGCTGCTGTGCCGCCTGCGCGCGCAGGCGGCGCAACGCCACGGCGTGGACAGCGCGGAGATCCGCATCCGCAGCGTGAGCCGGCTGTAGGGCGCGCTGTCGCCTGGAATGGCGCCGCCGCCTCTGCGTGCGGATGGGCTGCGGTTTCGTCCTGCCAAGGCCCGGTCCCATCCTCGCCAGCGGCGGTTTCGTCGCACGCCGCTGGCGCCGTGCGACGCCGCGGCTATCCTCGCCGGAACTTCCCAGTCCCCGGCCGCCATGCTCGCCAGCCTGTTCTTCCTCGTTCGCCTGTTGTGCGCCTGGGCAGTGGCGGTGGTTGTCGCCGCCTTCGTCTGGGCCGGGTTGTTCTACGGCATGAATTCCGGGCCGGGCTGGCTGTTCGGCCTGTTGGCGATGCTGTTGATGCTGTCGGCGCTGATCGCCGGCATCACCCACCTGCGCAAGGTCTGGCTGATCGCCGGGCGCCTGGACTGGGGCACCCTGGCCAGCCGCCAGCGGCGCCAGATCGAGATCCCGCTGGACACCCATGAGGCGTTCGCGCTGCTGGATGCGGCGGTGCGCGAGCTGCCGCGGGTGGAGGAGGTGGAAAGCACGCTGGACAGCCTGCAGGTGCGCGCCAAGGTGCGCCGCATCGATCCGTACAACGGCCGCCCGCCGTCGCGCTGGAACCTGGCCGCGCGCTTCGCGGTCAAGCGCAACCAGGTGGTGGCGACGGTGACCCCGGGCACCGGCACCAGCAGCCTGACCCTGCTGCTGGAGCCGGATGCCAGCGCCTGGATCGACCTGTTCGCGGTCGACGAGGGCAGCAACTACGAGAACGCCGAAGCCTTGGGCCGGGCGCTGGCGCGGCGCGTGGCCGAGCTGCGCCGCGACGAGCAGGCCGCCGCCACACAGGCCGCCACCGAGCAGGAGCTGACCGTGGCGCGGCTGAACCTGTTGCACGCGCAGGTCGAGCCGCATTTCCTCTACAACACGCTGGCCAGCGCACAGGTGCTGGCGCGGACCGATCCGCCGCGCGCCGACCTGATGCTGGGCTATCTGATCCAGTACCTGCGGCGCTCGCTGCCCAGCACCGAGGACGCGATGAGCTCGCTCGGCGACGAACTCGAGCGGACCCAGGCCTACCTGGAGATCCTGCGCATCCGCATGGGCGCGCGCCTGCAACTGCAGGTGCAGGTGCCGGAGACGATGAAGACGCTGCCGCTGCCGTCGATGATGCTGCAGACGCTGGTGGAGAACGCGATCAAGCACGGCCTGGAACCCAAGCCCGGCGGCGGCACCATCTGGATCCTGGCGCGCGCGGTCGACGATCACGTCACCCTGACCGTGGCCGACGACGGCCTGGGCTTCAACACCCAGTCCAGCGGCACCGGCATCGGTCTGAAGAACCTGCGCGAACGCTTGCGCCTTACCTATGCCGGCGCGGCGAGCTTCGCCATCGTCTCCAACTTCCCCAGCGGCGTGGCCGCCACCATCACCCTGCCGTGGCCGGCGGGGACGACGCCGCCACCGCCGCCACTGCCGGCGCCGGTGGCGATGCACACGGGAGCGCACCATGACTGACGCGATCGTCGCCGAGGACGAAACCCTGCTGCGCGATGCGCTGGTCGCGCTGCTGGGCGAGGTGTGGCCGGAGTTGCGCATCGTCGCCGAGTGCGAGGACGGCGCCAGCGCGCTGGAGCGGTTGGCCGAGCTGCGCCCGCAGGTGGCGTTCCTGGACATCCGCATGCCCGGGCTGAGCGGCATCGAGGTGGCGCGTGCGCTGGGCGAGTTGAGCCCGCACACGCAGGTGGTGTTCGTCACTGCCTACGACCAGTACGCCATCGATGCGTTCGAGCACGGCGCGGTGGACTACCTGCTCAAGCCGATCGTGCGCGAGCGTCTGCAGGCCACGGTGCAGCGGCTGCAGGCACGGGCGGCGCAGGGGCCGGATCCGGCGGTGCTCGACGCGCTGCTGCAGCGTCTGCAGCAGCGCCCGGTCGCGCCGTCGGCGCCGCCGCCGCTGGCCTGGGTCACCGCCAGCAGCGGCCGCGAGACGCGGCTGATCCTGCTCGACGACGTGCTGTATTTCCAGGCCGACAGCAAGTACACCACGGTGCTCACCCGCGACGGCGAGGCGGTGCTGCGCACTTCCTTGCGCGAACTGCTGGACGTGCTCGATCCGGCGGCGTTCCGGCAGATCCACCGCTCCACCATCGTCAACCTCAAGGCGGTGGCCTCGGTGGTGCGCGACGACACCGGCAAGGGCCGGCTGAAGCTGCGCCACCGCGACGAGGTCCTGACCGTCAGCCAACCCTACATGAGCCTGTTCCGCGGCATGTAGCCGCGCAATCCCTCGCTTCGCACTGGAACAAGGAATCTCCGCCATGCGTCTGCTCTCCGTGCTGTGGTCGTGCCTCCTCGGCCTGTTCGGCTGCCAGGGACATGCCGATCTCGACGTGTCCATGGGCGCCCACCGCGAGACGGTGGTGCAGGCCAGCGAACGCGGCGTGCCGCTGCTCTTCAGCCGCACCACGTACCGCGGTGGCCTGGCCACGTTCCGCTGCATCGACAGCCGCAGCGGGCGCTGCCACTACCAGGTCTATGCGGCCTGCACGGCATCGCCGCAGGCCGGCGGCGGCGATGGCGCCGCGTGCAGTCCGCGCGTGCTGCAGGCCTTCGATCTGGCAGTCGGCCAGCGCCGCGAGATCGCCGGGCTGCCGGGCGATTTCCGCCAGTGCGTGGTGTCGGATGCAACGGCCTCGGCCTGCGGGCGCGAGTGAGAGGCGATAGCGAACGGCTGGTCGATACGATCTTCCGACACATCCAGCGATGTCACGATGGCCGCGGCTGTTGTGGGAGGGACTTCAGTCCCGACGCGTCTGCAATGGAACTGCCGGATGGCGTCTTGCGTCGCGACCGAAGTCGCTCCCACACGGGCATTACCGCGGAGCTGTCGGACGTCGCGCGTTGCGGCTGAAGCCGTTGAGAGGCATTGCCGCAGAGCTGTCGGACCACGTCATGCGTCGCGGCTGAAGCCGCTCCTACGCGATGCCTCGTTGCGGTCCGAAGATCGGCAACGTAGGAGCGGCTTCAGCCGCGACCCGGATGCGAGGGCGACCGACGCATCGCGTCGCCGCATCCGCCCTTGCAGCCGAATGGCGCAATCAGCCCGCCGCTGTTGTGGGAGGGACTTCAGTCCCGACGCCTCTGCAGCGCAACTACCGGATGGCATCCCGCGTCGCGACCGACGTCGCTCTCACAGGAGGCTGTCCCCCGATCCAGCACCACGCTGGCACGAACGGTGCCACGTCGTGCGCAGCGACGCGCGCCCACTCAGTAATCCACGCCCACCGAGAACAGCAGCGTGCGCGGGTCGCCCAGGGCCACGGCGCGCTGCAGGCCGCCGGTGAAGTAATCGCGGTCGAAGGCGTTCTTCAGGTTCAGCGCGTAGCGCCAATGGCCTTGGCGGTAGCCCAGGCCGGCATCGAACACCAGATAGCCGGGAATGCGATGGCCGTAGGCGGTCTTCTCGCCTTCGGCGCGCGCGCCGCCGCTGACGCTCCAGCCGTCGGCCGCGCCGTGGGCGGTGTACTGCAGCCACAGCGACCCGCTGTGCCGCGGCACGTTGTTCAGGCGGCTGCCGACGCTGCTGACGCGCTGGCCACCGTCGTCGGTAACCACCGCATCGGTGTAGGCGTAGCCGCCGAACAGGCTCAACCCGTTGCCCAGGTCGGCGGCGGCATTGAGCTCCAGGCCGCGGCTGCGCTGTTCGCCCACGGCGATGCTGTAGCCGTCGTTGAACGGATCGGTCTGCAGCACGTTGCGCCGGCGCAGGTCGTACAGCGCCATGCTCAGGCTGGTGCTGCTGCTCACCTCCATCTTGACGCCCAGTTCCACCTGGCGGCCGCGTTCGGGATCGAACTGCGCGCCCTGCGCATCGACGCCGACGTTGGGATAGAACGAGGTGGCGACGCTGACGTACGGGCGCAGGCCGCCACCGGCGTCGAACATCAGCGCTGCCGAACCCGTCGTGGCACTGTTGTCGGTGCGCGTGTCGCTGCCGGCCAGTCGGTCCTCGCTGCGGTTGCGGCTGCGGTCGTGGCGCAAGCCCAGCAGCAGTTGCCAGTCCGGCGCGAACTGGATGCGGTCGCGCAGGTACAGGCCGCCCGAGGTCACCACGCTGAGGTTGTCGCGGGTGGGGCGGGCCGGGCAGGTCACGGCGCTGCCGTAGACCGGCGCGTACACGTCGAGATTGCCGACGCGGCAGGTCGACTGCACGTTCCATTCCCAGGTCTTGAACGCGTCCAGGCCGGCGGTGACGGTGTGCTGCCAGGTGCCGGTGGCGAAGCCGCCCTGCAGGTAGGTGTCCTGCACCCAGGTGCGTCCGTCGAACTGTTGCTGGGTGGCGGTACGGCGCAGCGTGCGCAGGTTGGCGGCCAGGCCGTTGTTGGCGATCAGGAAACCATCCAGGCCGAAGCTCTGCCAGCGTGCGGCGTGGTGCAGGCTCCAGCCGTTGTCGAAGCGGTGATCGAGCACGTAGCCGATCCGGCTCTGGTGGCTGTGGTACGGCCGCTGCCCGGGTTCGCCGGTGAACAGCGCGCGGTCGATCCTGCCGTTGCGGTTGGGTTCGGCGCTGCCTTCCCACGGCAGGCCCTGCTGGCGGATGTAGTCGCGTTCCTGGTAGCTGGTCAGCAGCACGAAATCGGTGCGCGGGCCAAGGTCCAGCGACAGCGACGGCGCGATCCAGCGGCTGCGGAAGTACACGTGGTCGGTCGGGTCGTCGCTGTTCATCGCCAGCGCGTTGAGGCGCAGTGCGACCTTGCCATCGGCCGACAGCGGCTGGTTGAGATCGAAGCTGCCCTGGCGCAGGCCGTCGCTGCCCACGCCCAGGTCGACCCGCCGCATCGGCTCGGCGCCGGGGCGCTTGCTGATCAGGTTGACCAGGCCGCCGGGCAGCACCTGTCCGTACAGCAGCGAGGCCGGGCCCTTCAGCACCTCCACCTGCTGCACGCCGAACAACTGCTCGGCCACACGGTTGCTGTCGGCGGTGCGCAGGCCGTCGACGAACAACGCGTCGGAGGCGGTCTGGCCGCGGATGATCAGGTCGTCCCAGCCGCGCCGGCCGTAGGTGTTGGCGACCACTCCGGAGACGTTGTGCAGGGCATCGGACAGGGTGCGCGCCTGCTGGCTGTCCAGCAGCGCGCGCGGCACCACGGTGATCGAGAACGGCGTCTGCGCCAGCGGCGCATCCGACTTGTCGGCCTGCACCGGTCCTGTGGCGCGGAAGCCGCTCTGCGCGTCGGCGCGCACCTGCACCGTGGGCAGGGCGGTCGCCTGTGCGGCATCGGCGCCGCTGTCGGCGTCCGAGGCGGTGGCGGCGTGCGCAGGCAGGGACAGCGCCATGCCCAGCAGGCAGGCGCACGAAAGGGGATGCAGTGTCATCGAGACCGTGGGGCGAAAGTCCTAATCGAGAATGATTATATTTCGCGAAACGGGCGTTGGGAATGCCCTGTGTCCATTGCGGTCGGCCGACGCCGGGCTGCGCCGGGTGGGTGCGGTTTGACTGGGGGCTGGCATCGCCGTGGCGTTGAGCCTCTGCGGCGATCGCGGGGACTTGAGAGAACACGCCGTCGGGCGCGCGGATCGCGACCGACTGTGCGCGGGTTGCGCCCGCGTCGCGCCGGCGCGTGATGTCGGATCGGCGGCGCGCCGTCTATCGCAGACGGCGCGCGTGAGGTGCGTGTGCGGCGGACTTCAGCCGGCGACGCGGAACACGCCGGGCTGGCCGCCGGGCGGGGTGCCTTCGAACTGGATCAGCGAGGCGACCAGTTCGGCATGCAGGCGGATGCGGCCCATCTCGCGCATGATCCGGATGTCCTCGTGGCGCAGTTCGCGGTTGGCCACCACCTCGCGCTTGTAGGCGAGGATCTCCGGGTATTTGCGCGCCATGTTCAATGCGTCGGCCACGCATTCCACGGTATCGGCATCGGCCGACAGCGGTTCCCGGCTGTTGAACGCGGTGAGCCAGCGCTCGAAACCGGCGGTGCGGTCGAACATGTTGGCGATGAACCAGATCACGAACAGGATCGCCACCCACGAGGTGACCACGATGACGATGCGCGAGAAGGTCAGGTGGTAGTCGTGCTGCCACAACTGCGCGGTGATCACGCCGAGCAGGATCAGCGAGATCGCCTGCCAGCCGATGATCGAGGCCACCAGCCACTGCTGCTTGGCCTTGGCCAGCAACGCGACCTCTTCGCGGATCTGCGCCTCGCTCTTGTGCTGCCAGTGCGCGACCTGTTCGGGAAACGAGCGCTGGTGCAGCGCGTTGTCCTCGAGCAGCAATCCCAAGCCTTTGAACAGAGCGAGCATGACGGGCTCCTTGCAGATGCGGTGACGGACGCGGAACGTCGGTTGGCGATCTTGAGGCAGCTTCTTTCTAGCACAGCGGCCGCAAAGTGCATGCTGCGGTCGCACATGCCGCGCAGCCGCGGCGCGCCATACGCCATCGCACGGCGCTCGCGCCGCTTTCGCTACCATCGGCGCATGCCCCCGCTGCTACGCACCCTCTCCGCTCCGGCCACCGCGCAGATCCGCCGCTGGGTGCTGGGCGCATTCCCGCGCGAGCGCGACGCCATCGACTACGACCAGCCGCTCGGCGATGTGGGCCTGTTCGGTCCGGACAGCGTCACCTGGCGCATCCATGCCGAGTTTCCCGGGATGCTGGCGGGCGGGCTGTGTGCGCTGCTGCTGCAGACCCTGCATCCGCTGGCGCTGGCCGGGGTCTACGACCATTCCAACTTCCGCGAGGATCTGGTCGGGCGCCTGCGCCGCACCACCCAGTTCGTCGCCGCCACCAGCTACGCGCCCACCGACGCGGCGCAGCGCCAGATCGCCCGTGTGCGTGCGATCCACACGCGGGTGCGCGGCCACACGCCCGACGGGCGCGCCTACGCCGCCGACGATCCGGCGCTGCTGACCTGGGTCCACGTGACCGAGGCCTACGGCTTCCTGCAGGGCTACCGCCGCTATTGCCGCGCGGTGCCGGCAGCGATCGCCGACCGCTATTACGACGAAGGCCGGCGCGTCGCCGAAGCGCTGGGCGCACGCGACGTCCCGGCCAGCGAGGCGGCGGTGCTGGACTATTTCGAGCGGCAGCGGCCGCTGCTGCGGGTGGATGCGCGCTCGCGCGAGGTGCTGGCGGTGCTGTCCGGCCTGCGCCTGCCGGTGCCGGCGCCGGGGCTGTCGCGCGAACTGTTCCTGGGCGCCGGCGCGGCCTTGCTGCCGCCATGGGCCAGCGCCCTGCTGCGGCAGGCACGGCTGCAGCGCACCGGCCCGACCGTGCCGGCCTGGTTGCTGCAGCAGGTGGCGCCACTGTTCCAGGTGGCACTGCACGATGGCATCGCCGCGCGGGCGTGCCGGCGGGTGGGGCTGACGACACAGGCACTGGCGCAGTGGCCGCAGCGGACTGAATGATTTATCCGCATCGCTGAACGCAGTATCGCGTCACGGACGGTCAAGATCGCCGATCCCAGGCCGCTGTATCCAGCATCTACGCCGCACTCCCGACCCTCGATGCCGCCGAACCCGCTCGCCGACAGGAAGCGTGACCGTCGCTTTCGGCACAGCCTGCGGCGCGTCACGCGCGCGCCGTTGCGGGCGATCGCGACCTGGGGCCTGGCGCTGGCGGCGCTGCTGGCCGCCGGCCTAGTGCTGGTGCTGGCGCAGGACCGCCACAACCGCCTGGCCGCAGCGCAGCGGCAGAGCCTGGCCCTGGCCACCGGCAGCGACCGCCTGCTGCAGTTGCAACTGGACAATCTCGGCCAGGCCCTGCATGGCGAGGGCCTGAGCGCACAGGCGCTGCTGGCGGAGACGCCGGTGCGGGCGCCCGAGCTTATCACCGCCTCGCTGCACGGCCTGCAGGCGCGACACCCGGAACTGCGCGACGTGGCGCTGCTGGATGTGCAGGGCCAACGCCGCTTCGGCGGCACGGGCGATCCGCAACTGCGCGCATGGATGCCGCGCGCGCGCTGCGGCGACCGGGTCTGCGTGAGTCCGCCAGTGCGCCTGGCCGATGGCGAGGCGGTGGTGCGCGTGGCGGTCCCGTGGGGGACCGATGGCTGGGTCGAGGCGCAATGGCGGGTGGCGGCGTTGCAACGCATCGTGCAGGGGACCGACAGCGGGCGTGACGGCATCGTCGCCCTGACCGACGCGCAGGGCGTGCTGCTGGCCGCCAGCCGCCCGCTCGCGGCCGGCCAGCCACGCCTGCCGATCGCGCTGGCGCAGCCGATGCCGCACGGCGGCATCCTGGGGGTACGCCGCGATGTCTTCGACGGGACACCGCGGATCCTGGCGCTGAGCGGCGGCGGTGCGTATCCGTTGCTGGCGGTCGCCGGGGTGGGGCTGCGCGAGACGCTGTCCGGCTGGTGGTGGTTCGTCGCGGCGGCGGCGCTGGTGTACGTGCTGTACCTGCTCGGCCTGGCCTATCTGCTGGTCAGCTTGCGCCGCGCCGAGCGTCGCCAGCGCCACCTGCTGCAGCGCCTGCGGCGTGGCGACGAGGATCTGCGCCTGGCGCACGGCATGGGCGGCATCGGCACCTGGCGCGTCGACATCGCGCGGCGCGTGCTGCGCCTGTCCGAACCGACCGGCGCGATGTTCGGCCTGCAGCGCATGCAACTGCCCATCGATGCGTTCCTGGCGGGGATCCACGACGAGGATCGCGCACGGGTGTCGCAGTTGTACGAGGACGCGGCGCAGGGCCGCGCGGAGTACAACACCGTCTACCGCATGCACCTGCCCGATGGACGCCTGCGCTGGCTGGCTGCGCGCGGCGCGCTGGTGCACACCCGCGAGGGCGTGTGCATGACCGGCGCAGTGCAGGATGTCAGCGACCGGGTGGCGGCACAGGCGCGGCTGCTTGATGCCGAGCGCCAGTTCCGCCTGGTGTTCGACCGCAATCCGTTGCCGTACTGGGTGTTCTCCGTGGACAGCCTGCGCTTCCTCGAAGTGAACCAGGCCGCGGTGCGCCAGTACGGCTACAGCCGCGAGGAATTCCTGGCGATGGACCTGCGCGATCTGCGCCCGTCGGAGGACGCGGCGCGGCTGCTGCAGGACGTGCGCAAACCGCGCGAGGGCTTCGACGCGCCGAGCGTGTGGACGCATCGGCGCAAGGACGGCAGCCTGCTGTCGGTGTGCATCCACAGCGCCGACCTAGAGTTCGGCGGCGTGCCGGCGCGGCTGATCCTGGCCGAGGACGTCACCGAGCGCCTGGCCCACGAACGCGAACTGGCCTATCTCGCCCGCCATGAATTCAGCACCGGCCTGCTCAAGCCGCGGGCGCTGGCCGAAGCCCTGCGCGCGCAGCGTGGCGGCTACGCCATCGCCTATGTGCAGGTGCGTGGCCTGGCCCTGATCGGCGACACCCTCGGCCGCGCCGCCGGCGACGCGGTGCGCAGCGCGGTGGCCGAACGCATCCGCGCGCTCGGCGAGCGCTTCGGGCTGAGCGCGCACCAGCCGGCGCAGGACTTCGTGCTGGCGATCCTGGACCCGCAGGCCCTGCCGCTGGCCTTGCAGGCGCTGCAGGAGGCGCTGTACGCACCGGTGCAGGGCGGCGAATTCGCTCAGCAGCTGCAGGCGCACATCGGCGTGGCGCTGTGTCCGGACGATGCCGCCGATGCCGACGAGGCGATCGGCAGCGCCGCGCAGGCCGCGCATGCGGCGCAGGCAGAGGGCCGCAGCCTGGTGCGCTTCGATCGCGCCATGGCGGCGCGGACCGGCGAACGCCTGCGCCTGGCCGGGCGCATCCAGCAGGCGATCGAGCGCCAGGAGTTCGAGCTGTATTTCCAGCCGATCATGGACGCGGTCAGCGGCGCGCCGCGCGAACTGGAAGCCCTGATCCGCTGGCCGCAGCGCGATGGCGGTTTCATCGCGCCGGATGCGTTCATCCAGTTGTGCGAGGACACCGGGCTGATCCTGCCGCTGGGGCGCTGGGTGATGCGCGCGGCGGCGCAGGCGCGCCGCGCCCTGGTCGACCACGGATGGCCGGACTTGCCGGTGGCGGTGAACGTGTCGGCGCTGCAGTTCTTCGACGGCGACCTGGTCGCCGACCTGGTGCAGGCCTGCGCCGAGGCCGGGCTGGCCGCCAACGGCCTGCAGTTGGAGCTGACCGAGAGCAGCCTGATGCGGCAGCCGCAGCAGGCCGACGACGTGCTGCGGCAACTGCGCGCGCTGGGCGTGCGCGTGGCCCTGGACGACGTCGGCACCGGCTTCTCCAGCATGGCGTACCTGCGCGACCTGCCGCTGGACACGCTGAAGATCGATCGCAGCTTTGTCGCCGAGGTGGACCGCGATCCACGCAACGCCTCGATCTGCCAGGCGTTGCTGACCCTGGGGCATTGCCTGGGGCTGGACGTGGTCGCCGAGGGCGTGGAAACCGAGGCGCAGCTGCGCTGGTTGCGCGCGCACGGCTGCGGCGGCGTGCAGGGCTATCTGCTCGGGCGTCCGGCCCCGTTGGGGGACGTGCTGCAGCGGCTCGGCGCGGTCACAGCATGAGTTCCACGTCGTGGCCGCTGCCCGCTGCCGGCAGCGGCTCGCCGTCCCAGTAACGCCGCAGCGGTTCGCGCACCAGGTCCAGCGCGGTGGAGGCACCGCGCGCGCCCGGATAGCGCTGCAGGTTGCGCGACTGCAGCGCGAGCATGCGCCGGTCCTGTTCGCCGACCCGGCGCAGCAGCGGCCACACCAGCAGCCGCACCGCCCACGCCGGCGCCCAGCGCCCCTCCACGTGCAGGCTGGCGAAGACGTCGGTGCTGCGCACGTCGAGCGGGGTGAAGTGCAGGCTGATCCGCACGCGGCCGCCGCGCGCGTAGCGGTACTCGATCTGCGCGCTGCCGGGGCCGGCGAAATGCGCGCGCTCCAGGATGCGCGGCGACTCGAACAGCCGGTACAGCCAGCCGCTCTGCGCCGCGGCGCCGCGGTAGTCGACGTGGAAGCCTTCGTCGGTGTGGCGCAGCTCGGCGCGCATGGCGGTGCGCGCGCCGCCACGCCGCACCAGCCCCGGATGCAGCAGATGGGTGTGCAGCGGGTCCAGGAAGTTCTCCAGCGCATCGACCACGTGCGCCTCCCAGCGCGTGCGCCACAGGAAGCGCCGCGCCGACGGCTGCAGCGCCTGCACCAGCTGCGACGGTGTGTCCGCGCCCTCGGGATCGGGACGCAGCCAGATCAGGCCGTCGTGCTCGCGCGCGGCGAAGGCGCGCACCCGCACCGCCGGCGGCGCCTGCCCGGGCGGCAGGCCGGGGATCTCGCGCAGCGCGCCGGTGCGGTCGAAGCGCCAGCCGTGATAGGGGCAGGACAGGCCGTCGCCGGTGGCGCAGCCGGCCGACAGCGGCGCGTGCCGGTGCGGGCAGCGGTCCTCCAGCGCCAGCAGGCCGCCGTCGGCGCAACGCGCGATCGCCGCATGCCGGTCCATCACCGACACCGCCAGCGGCTGGCGCCGCAACGCCGTGGCGGGGGCGACGGCGAACCACTGCCGGTACAGGGACGGATGCCAAGCGCTCATGCCGCCGGCGCCACGCGTGTGGTGTGCCGCGCGCCGCGCGCGTTCATGCGATGGTGGTGCCGGCGACCCGGTTGCGGCCGGCGCGCTTGGCCGCGTACAGGGCCTGGTCGGCGGCCAGCACCAGGGTCTGCCAGGACGCCAGCGCCCCGGGCGACAGGCAATAGCCGATGCTCACCGTGCACACCAGCGGCGCCTCCGGCGCGGCATCGATCTGTTGCTGCTCGATGCGCCGCCGCAGGCGTTCGGCGAGATCGCGCACCGACGCTTCGTCGCCCTGCGGAATCAGCACCATGAACTCCTCGCCGCCGATGCGCGCCAGCAGGTCGGGGGTGCGGATGTGCTCCGCCAGGGTCTGCGCGATGGCGACCAGCACCTGGTCGCCGACCGCATGGCCGAAGCGGTCGTTGATCGCCTTGAAATGGTCCACGTCGATCATCAGCACCGCGATCGTGCCCTGCTTGCGCGCCGCCTCCTGGGTCGCCGCTTCGCCGCGCTCCCACATCACCCGCCGGTTGGTCACCCCGGTGAGCGGGTCCTGCGAAGCGTGGCGCGTCAGTTCCGCGTTCATTTCGCGGGTCAGCATCCACAGGAAGCCGGGGGTGATGCTGGCGGTCAAGACGATGCGCGAGAGCAAGCCGAAGTTGGTGGTGGGATCCTGGATGAGACCGAGGTCGGGATGGACCGCCCACCAGGCGACCCGCAGCCCGATCATGCCGGCCCACAGGAAATGCAGGGCGGCGGTGAAGCGCGCCGCCGTGCGCACCATGCTGTCTGCATGGCGCCACAGCGCCAGTGCCGTCGCCACGGTCAGCATGCCGCGCACCACGCCGCCGAAGATCACCATGATCCGGTGATCGTGGCCAGCGTAATGCAGGCTGTAGAGTTCCAGTGCGCAGATCAGCGCGACTGGCAGCAGCAGCGTCCACTGCAGCAGCGGGCGCTGCAGGTAGGCGTTCACCGCCAACAGCGTCAGCACGGTCGCCACGTCCAGGGTGACGTTGCCGGTGTGGTTGACCCAGGGAGCGGTGACCTGCCAGATCGGCGCCAGCAGGATGCCGAAGCCCAGGGCGAAGACGGTGTAGCTCAGCGCCAGCAGCAACAGGCTGCGTGCGTGCCGCTCCTTGCGCCCGGTGACGTACAGCGCCAGGAACATCGCCGAGGACACCGCCGCGAGCAATGCGTTGACGATCAGCAAGGTGCCGGCATGGGCCAGATGCGCAATCCATTCCACAGATGTTCCGGGCCGCAGCGGCGATGAGGTGTTGCAGATGCAGCAAAGTATATGCCAGTGCCAGCGTCGGACAGCCGACGCGGCATGCGCGATCGACGTTGAAAACGATTACGGTCCGCCTTCGGGCGTGGCGCTGCCTGGCCTCACAGCCGGTACTTGCGCATCAGCGGGACGCCGATGCGCCGGGTCAGGGCGCCAAGCGCGGCGATCGGCTGGCGTCGCCGCAGCGGCAGGTGGCGCCCATCGACCGCGCTGTACTCGATGACCGGCATGCCGCCGCGCTGGCGCTTGAAACTGGCCGCGCCGGCGCTCTGGTTGAGGCGCTGGCCATACCGTCGCGCATGGTCGATGCCGCAAGCGGTGAGGGTGCGGTACAGCGCCAGCCGCTGCGGCAGCTGCAGGTCGTAGCCGACGATCGGGGCGGTGACGGTGCCGCCGATACCGAACAGGCCGGTGATGCAGACCAGTCGCCCGTCGCCGTCGCGGAAGCCGTCGAAGCGCAGCAGCCCGGCGCGGTGCCAGGCGCGCAGGAAGCCGGCGTGGTAGGCCGGATTGCAGTGCGAATATTTCTCCAGATACAGCTGCGCATACAGCGCGGCGATGCGCGGATAGTCGGCCTCGCCGATGGCGTCGTTGCCGCAGCGCCGCAGGTCGCGGCGCTCGACCAGCTTGAGGTCGCGGGCCAGGTCGCGATGGCGCAGCAGTTGCGGCCAGTCCTCGTACAGATACACCTGGCGGCTGGCGATCAGGGTGAAGCCTTCGGCCTGCAGCGCGTGCAGCCACTGCGGCGTATCCACCGCGTTGAGCGAGCGGAACCACAGCGCGTGGTCAGGCCAGCGCGTGCGTGCGGCATCCAGCAGCGTGCGCAAGCCGCTCGGCGGCAGCGGCGGATACAGGTTGGTGGACAGCAGCCAGTTGTTGAGGGTGACCGCACGGTCGATCCGTGCCCAGTCCAGCCACTCACCGATGCCGCCGCACAGGCCGCGTACCGGCGCAGCCAGCGCGCCCGGCAACAGCCGCGCGGCTTCCTCGGCGGCGTAGTCGGCATAGGTGGTGCGCGGCGAACACACCCAGGCGTTGTCCGGGTGGCGTTCGCCGACCGTCACCGGCAGTGCCAGTGCGCCGGCCTGCAGCACCTCGATGCGCGCATGCGCGTTGCCGGCCAACTGCTGCGCATCGCCGCCGGCATGCAGCGCGGCGAAACGCTGCAGCTGCGCGGCGTAATCGGCGGCCGCAGCGTCGGCGCTGTCGGCGCTCATGGCGGCGGCAGCGCCTCGCCGTCCCATTCGGTATCGCGGGTGGCGGCCTCGCGCACGCTGCAGCGCTGCGCCAGCGCCAGCCGCGCATGGCTGCCCAGGTCGCACAGCGTGCCGGCCAATGGCCAGCGGTCGCCGCGCGGCGCCAGGACGTCCTCGGCGCGTGCGTAATCATGGCGCCACTGCCGCAGCCGGCCCTGGCCCAGTGCCGCCGGCAGCGCCACGCCCAGCATCAGCATGCCCAGCATCGCCGCGCGGTCGTCGGCCGGGCGCAGCGGCGCCTGCGCTTCGCCCGCGTCGCCGCTCAGCAAGGCCACCAGCGGATCGGTCGCGGCGAACAGGTGCAGGCCGCTGGTCGCGCGCGGATTGCATTCGATCACGCTGCAGCGCCCTTGCGCGGAGACCATCCAGTCGAAGGAAATTTGCCCAGTGAAGTGCAGCGCCCGCACCAGTTGCGCGGTGAAGCGCTCGATCTGCGGATCCGGTGCGGCGTCGAAGTAGTAGCTGGAACTGCGCCGCAGGCGGTAGCGCGGACGGTACACCGCATGCGCCAGCAGTACGCCGTCGCGCGCCAGCGCATACGAGCAGCGCTCCTCGCCGGCGCAATAGCGCTGCGCGACCCAGTCGCCCTGTGCGGGCAGCGGCGTGGCGTCGGCGGTCAAACCCTCCGGATAGAGCCGGACATGCACGCCGAAGCGCGAGAATTCCGGTTTCAACACCAGCGGCGCGTTGCCGGCCCATTCGCGCGCCTGTGCCAGGTTGCGCACGCGCACGCTGTCCGGCACGTCGATGGCGCTGTCCAGGCCGCGCGCCAGTTCCATGAAGGCGTACTTGCTGTGCAGCGTGCGCAGCGTGTCGAAGTCGTGCAGCGGCAGGTGCAACTGCGCCGGCAGCGCGCGGCGGTAGCGGGCCAGGTAGAACACTTCCTCGCAGGTCGGCACCAGCACGTCGATGCGCTGGCGGGCGAGCACGCCATTGAGATCGGCCAGCCAGGCGCGCGGCGCATCGCGTGCGGGCGCGACGCGGTGGTGCGCGGCCACCGCGCGCGACCAGCCGGAGATGCGGCTGGCGACGCTGTCGGCCAGGTGCACCCGCCACCCCTGCGCGGCGAAGCGACGCGCCAGGTCCAGCGCGACCGGCGCGCGTGCGCCGGTGATCAGCACGCCGGGGGCCTCAGCCATGCGCGTGCTCCGCCGGCGCCGGCCGCCATTGCCGACAATGCGAGGGCACCAGCCGCAGGCCCGGCTCGGCCTGGCGCAGCGCATGCAGCCGCGCCAGGGTGTCGCGATACACGCGATGCTCGCCGAGCAGGCGGGTGACCAGGGCCGGCGGTGGCGTGCCGTCGGCGAGCGCGGCGCTGGACCAGGCCGCGTCGGCGATCAGGAACACCGGGCCGTGCGCGTCCTCGAACCACAGGCCGTAGTGGCCGGGCGCATGCCCGGGCAGCGGCACCAGCAGCACGCTGGCGTCGCCGAACAGGTCGCGCGGCGTGCCGAAGTCGCGCAGTGCGGCGGGCGGCAGCGCAGCGGGCAGGGCCTCGATCCAGTGCATGCGCGGACGCGCGCCGTGCAGCAGTGCCGGCAGAAAGCCTTCGCGCAGCGCGGCCAGCCGGCCGCGGCGCTGCAGGTCGTCCCAGGCCTGTTGCGCGCAGGCCAGGCGTGCCTGCGGAAAATCGGCGACGCCGCCGACGTGGTCGCCATGGAAGTGCGACAGCACGATCCAGCCGATGCGGTCCGCATCCACGCCGTCGCGGGCGAGCTGTTCGCGCAGCGATTGCCCAGGTGCCAATTGCACGGGAGTCAGCCAGCGGTACAGGCGTTCGGGAAAGCGCGCGGTGGCGTCGAAGAAGTGGCGGGCATAGCCGGTGTCGAACAACAGGTCGCCGTGCCGCGGATGCTGCAGCAGCGCCGCCAGCGCCGGGAACGGACACGGCGCCAGCGGCGCGCCGCGGCGCGTGGCACGTTCCGGGTGCATGCAGTGGCCGGCCTCGTACAGCCGCCAGCGCAGCCGGGGCGCGCTCATCGTTGCCCCAGCGCGGCCAGCCCGGCCTCGGTCGACAGCACCGGCGCATAGCCGAGTTCGCGGCGCGCGCGGCCGATGTCCAGCGTCTGCGAATAGCCGAGCACGCCGATGCCGTAGCGGCTGAGCCGCGGCTCCGGCTGCCCGCGCCGGCGCAGCGCGATCTGCTCGCCGAGCGTGGCCAGTGCCAACGCCGGCCCGCGCGGTACCGGCAGCAGCCGCACGCGCAGGCGCAGCACGGCGAACAGTTCGGTCAGCAGGTCGCGCACCGCGATCGGTACGCCGTTGCTGATGTTGTAGGCGCGGCCATCGCCGATGTGCTCGGCGCGCAGCGCAGCCAGCGCCGCGGCCACCGCGTTCTCCACGCAGCACACATCGATCATCGCGCGGCCGCCGCCGACCAGCGGGAACCAGCCGCGCTGCGCCACCGCCAGCAAGCGCGGCACGATCGCGTTGTCGCCATGGCCGAACACCGCGCGCGGGCGCAGCACCACCGCCGGTAGTCCGGCCGCGGCGGCGGCGCGCACCTTCTCTTCGGCTTCCCACTTGGTCTGCGGATAGCCGCCGATCCAGCGCGGCGGCGGGGTGAAGTCCTCGGTGATCTGGTATTGATCGGCGAAGCGGAAGTAGATGCTCGGCGAACTGAAATGCACGAAGCGGCGCACGCGGGCGGCCAGCGCGGCGGCGAGCAGGCGTTCGGTGGCGACCACGTTGGCCATGCGGAAGATTTCGGCGCTGGCCCACGGTGCCGACAACGCGGCGCAGTGGATCACCGCATCGCAGCCGTGCAGCAACGGCGCAAGGTCGTCGCGACACAACTCGGCGGGCACGACCTCGATGTGCGGATCGCCGGCGAAGGCCGCCAGTTTGGCGGCGTCGCGACCGCTGGCGCGCACCGCTACGCCGGCACCGGCCAGGGCGCGCACGATGTAGGCGCCGATGAAGCCGGACGCGCCGGTGACCAGGACGCGTGCCATGTCAGTAGCGCAACACCGCGCCGCCGAACGCCAGCCCGGCGCCGGAGCCGACCAGGCCGATCAGGTCGCCGCGGACGATGCGGCCGCTGTGGATCGCCTGGTGCAGCGCACCCGGGATGGAGGCCGCCATCTGGTTGCCGCGATGGCCGATCACCTCGATCAGCGCGTCCGGCGCCAGCCCCAGCGCGACGCGCAGGTGACGCAGCGCCTTGGCGCTGGCCTGGTGCGGCACGATCCGCTGCAACTGCGTCAACTCGACACCGGCCTGCGCCAGCAGCCGCTGCAGGAAGCCGGGCAACTTCGCCGCGGCGAGGCGATAGGTGGCGCGGCCGTTCATTTCGAATTGCGAACCGGCGCGCAGCGCTTCGACGCCGTGGTCCAGGCGCAGGCGGGTGCCGCCGGCGCGCACGCGGCAGTGGTCGATGCCTTCGGAGTAGGTTTCCAGCCGCGACGCCAGCAATTGCGAGGCGCTGTCGCCGCTGTCGGCGCCGACGACCACCGCGGCGGCGCCGTCGCCGAACAGCGGCGCGGTGTCCGTATCGTCCGGGTTGAGGCCGACGCTGGCGATCTCGCTGGCGACGATCAGCACGCGGCGGTAGCGGCCGGCGGCGATCGCGCAGGCGGCCAGGTCAAGCGCGGCGATGAAGCTCAGGCAGGTGGCGTTGATGTCGAAGGCGGGAATGCCGCTGCCCTGCAGGCCCAGCCGTGCATGCAGCAGCGCGGCGCTGCACGGGATCGCCTGTTCCATCAGGCTGCAGGCGCTGATCACGCAATCGACCTCGTGCGCCTGCAACTGCGCCGCCTGCAGCGCCGCACGCGCGGCGCGTTCGCCCATGAAGGTGGCCGGCTCGTCGGCGCCCGCGTAGTGCCGCGTGGCGACTCCGGTATGCCGCAGGGTCCAGCCGGCGGGCTTGTCCCAGCGCCGGTCGAAGGTCTCCGCCGGCACCTGCTGCACGGGCAGATACTCGCCCGTGCCGAGGATGCGCACCGCGATGGGCCTGCTGGTGTGGACGCTCATCCGTAAAGCTCGCACAAGGGGCGCGCAGCGTACTGCCAGCGCCGCGGCGCCGGCAACCGCCCTTGCGAAGATCGCGCCGCTGTCTGCGGCTGGCGACCTCAGACAGTGCTCAATCGCGCAGCGACTTGACGAAATACTTGGGCGCTTCGACAAAGCCCTCCCGCCGATAGAAGGCGTGCGCGCGTTGCCGCCGGCGGTGGCAGTGCACCTCCAGGCGGTCGCAGCCGCGCTGCCGCGCCAGCGCCTCGCCCTCTGCCAGCAAACGCTGTCCCACCCCGGCGCCGCGCGCACGATCGTCGACGCAGAAATAGCTGATGCGGCAGATGTCGCCGGCCAATGCCAACTGCGGCAGAAAGTGCAGCGACAACACACTCAGGACGCCGTCCCCTGTGGCGGCCACCAGCAAGGCCGCGTCCGGATGCGCCAGGAGCTGCGCCAGGCGGGCCTCGATGAAGTCCTCGGTTCCGGCATAGTCCAGCGCCGCCATCAGCGTCACGATCGCCTGCCGGTCCGCCATTGCCGCGTTCCTGATGTCCAGGGTGCTGTTCTCGCGCATTTGCAGAGAGTAGAAAGTCGCCCGCGTGGGGCGCAACCGCGTTGCCGACCCGACCCAGCCTGTGCGGAAATGGGCGGCACGCCCATGGCCTCGTCATCGCTCGGGCGTGGACGCACCTCCACTTCCTCGCTCTTCCTTGCCACAGCACGCGCAAGCGCGGCGCGGCATGCTCGGGAATTGATGACACGTCCTAACGGCCGCGACGCTGCCCGTACCAGAAGCCGAGGCCGTCGCGCGAGCGCAGCAGGCTGCGGCCGCGGCGCAGCAACTGCAGCAGCAGTCCCAGGTGCTCGCGCTTGCTGAAGCTGCGCAGCTTGCGGTCGGAGGTGTGCACCGGCTCGCGCAGGATCACGAAGCGTCCCTGCCGCGCCAGTGCGCGGCTCAGTGCCACGTCCTCGCCGGCGTAGTAGCGCTCGTCGAAGCCGCCGGCGGCGGCGAAGGCGCTGCGCGTGCAGAACAGGAAGCAGCCGGGGGCGATGCCGGTGCAGCGGAACAGCCAGCCGAACAGGGCCTGGGCCAGGCGTTCGTGCCAGGCGATGTCGCCGAGCAGGCGCACCTGCGCGCCACCGCCGACCGCACCGGTGCCGAGCGCGCGCAGCGCCGCGGCCAGCAGCGGGGTGTTGACCCGGGTGTCGGCATCGACGAACAGCAGATGGCGGCCGCGGCTGGCGGCGGCGCCGGCATTGCGCACGGCGGCGATGTGCCGCAGTTCCACCTCTAGCACCTGCGCGCCGTGCCGGCGCGCGATCTCGGCGGTGCCGTCGCGGCAGGCATCGGCGACCACCAGCGTCTCGCAGTTCAGCCGCAGCGCCTGGGCGGCGACATGCAGCGAGGCCAGCGTATCGCCGATCAGGGCGGCTTCGTCGTGCGCGGGGACGATGAAGGAGATCACCCCCGCATCATGCGGGGCCGGCGCGGCGCGGGCAATCGACCCGCGCCGCGGCCGGGGGCGCGGTTCAGCCCTGCAGGGCGCCGCGCGAGGCGGCCGGGTAGCGATGGCCGGCGGCGGCGTCGGCCGGGAAGATCGCCTCGATCTGCGCCAGCTCCTCGGCGCTCAGCTTCACCTGCAGCGCGCCCAAGTTTTCCTCCAGGTAGGCCAGGCGCTTGGTACCCGGGATCGGCACCAGGTCCTCGCCCTGCGCCAGCACCCAGGCCAGCGCCAGTTGCCCCGGAGTCACGCCCTTGGCCTGGGCCAGCTCGCGCACCCGCTCCACCAGTTGCAGGTTGCGGTCGAAGTTCTCGCCCTGGAAGCGCGGCGAATGGCGCCGGTAGTCGTCGGCCTCGAAGTCCTCCGGCGAACGGATCGCGCCGGTCAGGAAGCCGCGGCCCAGCGGCGAGTACGGCACGAAGCCGATGCCCAGCTCGCGCACCGTGTCCAGCACGCCGTCGTGTTCCGGATCGCGCGACCACAGCGAATACTCGCTCTGCAGCGCGGTGATCGGATGCACCGCGTGCGCGCGGCGGATGGTGGCGGTGGCGGCCTCGGACAGGCCGAGGAAACGCACCTTGCCCTGTTCCACCAGCCGCGCCATCGCCCCGACCGTGTCCTCGATCGGCACGTTCGGATCCACCCGGTGCTGGTAGTACAGGTCGATGTGGTCCACGCCGAGTCGGCGCAGGCTGGCCTCGCAGGCGGACTGCACGTACTCCGGGCGGCCGTCGATGCCGCGCGCGGCCGGGTCGTTGGGGTCGAGCTTGATGCCGAACTTGGTCGCCAGCACGACCTGGTCGCGGCGCCCGGCCAGCGCCTTGCCGACCAGCACTTCGTTGGTGTGCGGGCCGTACATGTCGGCGGTGTCGATGAGGCTGACGCCGTGCTCGATCGCGGCATGGATGACCGCGATCGAGGCGGCGTCGTCGCTGCGGCCGCCGTAGAACGCGCTCATGCCCATGCAGCCGAGGCCGAGGGCGGAGACGCGGGGGCCATTGCGGCCGAGGGTGCGGGTTTGCATGGAGGATGCTCCTGAGGGGGAGGGGAGGGAAAGCGTGGCCGCCGGGCGGTTCGCTCAGGGTGAGGACGGGCCCAGTGCGTCGCGGGCGACGGCCAGGGCGTTGAGCGCGGTGGGGAAGCCGACGTAGGCGTACAACTGGTCGAGCACGGCGAAGATCTCCGCACGGCTGGCGCCTGCCGCCTGCGCGGCGCGCAGGTGCAGGCGCAACTGCGGTTCCGCATGGCCGAGGCTGGCTAGCACCGCCACCGTGACCAGTTCGCGGGTCTTCAGGTCCAGCGCGCTGTCGGCGCGGTAGATCTCGGCGAAGGCGATGGCGGCGCCGCGGCCGCTCAGCGCGGTGTCCGCGTCGTCGGCCAGGGCGCGGATCGCCGCGCCCTGCTGCGGACCCATCAGCGCGGCAATCTGCGCGATGCCGGCCGCTTCGGCTTCGGCCAGGGTCATGCGGCTCGGCAATGTGGTCGTGGTGGATGCCATGCGACGGTGCTCGTGTGCGAGGGGGGACGGTCGCCACGCTCAGCGCGGCTGGATGCGGGTGCCGCCGCTGAGCAAGGCCTGCGGATTCGGCGAGGCCAGGAAGTCGTGCGGGAAGCCCAGTTCGATCGCGCTGACGGCGTCCAGCCGCTGCAGCGCGTCGGCGTCCAGATGCAGGGTCAGCGCGCCCAGGTTGTCCTGCAGTTGCGCCACGCTGCGTGCGCCGACGATCGGCATCGCCCCGCGTGCCAGCAGCCAGGCCAGCGCCACCTGCGCCGGCGAGCGCCGCAATTCGGCGGCCAGCGCCACCACCGTCTCGGCCACCGCCAGCGCGTGCTCGTTGAAGGTGCGTTGCGAATGCGCGACCTCGGCGCGGCCCACGCCATCGACCTGGGCGCCGCCGGAGGCGGCCGCGCGCACCCGCGCCAGATCGGCGGCACCGTACTTGCCGGTGAGCACGCCCATCGCCAGCGGCGACCAGGCCAGCACCGACATGCCCAGCGCCTCGGCCATCGGCACCAGCTCGCGCTCGACCGTGCGCTGCGCCAGCGAGTACTCGATCTGCAGCGCCACCAGGGGCGTCCAGCCGCGCAGGTCGGCCAGGGTCTGCATGCGCGCCACCTGCCAGGCAGGGGTGTCGGAGATGCCGGCGTAGAGGATCTTGCCGGCGCGCACCAGGTCGTCGAAACCGCGCATGACTTCGTCGATGCCGGTGGTGCCGTCCCAGGCGTGCAGGTACAGCACATCCAGATAATCGGTGCCCAGCCGCGCCAGGCTGGCGTCGACCGAGCGCAGCAGCGCCTTGCGGTGGTTGCCGCCGCCGTTGGGGTCGCCGGGGAAGGGGTTGAGCGCGAACTTGCTGGCGATCACCAGGCGGTCGCGGCGGCCGGCGACGAAGCGCCCGAGCAGGGTCTCGGCGCTGCCGTTGGTGTAGATGTTGGCGGTGTCGAGGAAGTTGCCGCCGGCATCCACGTACAGGTCGAACAGCCGGCGCGCCTCGTCGGCGTCCGCGCCCCAGCCCCAGTCGGCGCCGAAGGTCATGGTGCCCAGGCACAGCGGGCTGACGCGCAGCCCGGAGCGGCCGAGCAGGCGGTAGTGGTCGAGGGCCATCGCAGCGGTCTCCAGTGTGAGGGTGCGGGCACTGTAGGCGCCACGTCGCCACGGATAAATCCGGGTAATCCGCATGTGCTTTGAAGCTGTGCTAAACAATGGCGGACGCGCCTGCCGCGTTCGTCCTTCCACTGCCGCCCGCTCGCCATGCATCGTCCACCGCCGCTGTCCGCCGTCGTCGCCTTCGTCCGCGTCGCCCACCATGGCAGCTTCACCCGCGCCGCCGCCGAGCTGGGCGTCTCGCCGTCGGCGCTGTCGCAGACGCTGCGCGCGCTGGAGGCGCAGCTGGGCGCACGCCTGCTCAACCGCACCACCCGCCGGGTCGGCCTGAGCGAGCACGGCGAGCGCTTCCTGCAGCGGGTGGCGCCGGGCCTGGCGCAGATCGACGCGGCCTTCGCCGACCTGGATTTCCTGCGCGACCGCCCGGCCGGCACGCTGCGCATCAACCTGCCGCTGGTGGCCGCCGAGCAACTGGTGTGCCCGCAGCTGCCGGCGTTCCTGGCGCGCTATCCCGAGGTCAGCGTGGAGTTGTATTCGGATCGGACCCTGGCCGACATCGTCGCCGGCGGCTTCGACGCCGGGATCCGCCTGGGCGAGAGCCTGGCGCGCGACATGATCGCGGTCCCGCTGGGGCCGCCGCAGCGGCAGACGGTGGTGGCCGCGCCGGCGTATTTCGCCGCGCACGGAGTACCGCGCACGCCGGCCGAGCTGGCCGCGCACGACTGCATCCGCTGGCGCCGCACCGACGGCCGCCTGCAGGCCTGGGAGTTCACCCGCGACGGCCACGATTTCCTGGTCGAAGTCAGCGGGCGGCTGGTGGTCAACGACACCGCGGTCGGCCTGGACGCCGCGCGCCGCGGTCTGGGCCTGGGCCAGGCGTTCGAGTGGCAGGTGGCTGCCGACGTCGCCGCCGGCCGCCTGCAGCAGGTGCTGGACGACTGGCACGCGCCGTTCGCCGGCTGGCACATCTACTACCCGGCGCGCGAACACCTGCCGCCGAAGCTGCGCGTGTTCATCGACCATCTGCGCGCGGCGCATGCGGTGGGTGGCCCGGCGTAGCGCGACGGTGCTGGCCGAGGGCCGGCGCATGGCGAGATCGGGATGCAGAGAACACGCGGCAGCGCCGCAGCGCGAGGGCAGTGTCCCCTCGAAGACGCGCCCAACCGGCAAGGCCGGGCGCCGCAGGGGCATCGCATCGCCCGGAGACCGCTGCGATCGCGATGCGGGGTGCCGCCCTTTGCGGGCGGCACCGCCGGGCTCAGCCCTTGAGCTTGGCCGCGAACTCGGCCACGCGCTTGCCGAGCAGGCGTGCGGTTTCCAGGTCGCCGCTGCGCGGCGCCTCGTCCGGCGAGGCGTCGGACGGCGAGATCGCCAGCGCGCCGCCGGAGCCGGCGGTCCAGTTCACGTCGTCGGGGCCGTGCGCCTTGGTGTTGGACGGCAGCAGGCCGGTGCCGACCCAGATCTGGCCGTGCTGCTGGGCCAGGGTCCAGAAGTATTCGATGGTGGCGAACTTGTCGCCGTTGACCGAGGCCGAGTTGGTGAAGCCGGCGGCGATCTTGTCCTTCCAGGCCTGCGAGAACCACGGCTTGGAGCTGGCGTCGGCGAACTTCTTGAACTGCCAGGCCGGGCCGCCCATGTAGGTCGGGCTGCCGTAGACGATGGCGTCGGCCTGGCCGATGGCCTCCCAGGCGCCGTCGGGCAGGTTGCCGTCCTGGTCGATGCGGTACAGCGTGGCCTCGCCGACGCTGGCGGCGCCGGCGTGCACGGCCTCGGCCTGCTTGACGGTGTGGCCGTAGCCGCTGAAGTAGACGATCGCGATCTTGCTCATAAGCGGACTCCTGAGGGTGAGGGGGAAAGCGCGGGCATTGTGCGCATGCGCGGCCGCTGCGATCAGCGCCATCGGCGGGATGTTGTGTCCGGTCCGCGCGCCCCGGTTCAGCTCTCGGCCGGGGAGCGCATCGTGCGGTCGATGCCCACTTCGACCAGATAGTCGATGAAGCTGCGCACCTTCGGCGCCAGGTGGCTGCGGCTGGCGTACACCGCGTAGACGCCGATCGGCCCGATCCCGTACTCGGGCAGCACCCGCACCAGGCGGCCGTCCTCCAGTTCCTTTTCCGCGATGAAGTCCGGCTGCAGGACGATGCCCATGCCGGCGACGGCGGCCTCGCGCAGCACGTCGCCGCTGTTGGCGCGCAGCCCGCCCTGGATGCGTACCCGGGTCTCGCCGTCGGGACCTTGCAGGGCGAGCTCGTCGGCGATCGGCGCATAGCTGTAGCTCAGGAGCTCGTGCCCGGCGAGGTCGGCGGGCAGGCGCGGCACGCCGGCCCGCGCCAGGTAGGCCGGCGAGGCGCACAGACACGCCGGCACCTCGCCGAGCTTGCGCGCGATCAGGGTCGGGGTGACCTGGCGGGTGATGCGGATCGCCATGTCGTAGCCTTCCTCGACGATGTCCACCAGCCGGTCCGACAGCGACAGGTCCAGCATCACCTGCGGATAGCGCGCGCGATAGCCGGCCAGGCGTGGCCCCAGCCGGGCGATGGCGAAGCTGAAGGGCGCGTTGATCCGCAGCGTGCCGGAGGGCGTCAGCGCCTGCTCGCCGACCGCCGCCTCCATGTCGTCGAACTCGGCCAGCAGCAACTGGCAGCGCTGGTAATACGCCGCGCCGACACTGCTCGGGCTGACCCGGCGGGTGGTGCGGTTGAGCAGGCGCAGGCCGAGCCGCTTTTCCAGCCACGCCACCTGGCGGGTGACGCTGGCGGTAGACATGCCGAGTGCCTCGGCCGCGGCGTTGAAGCCGTTGCGGTCGACCACGGCGACGAACACGCGCATCGCGTCGAGCGTATCCATTGTTGCGGATCCTGAAATTAATTCCCGAAATCACGATAATTTATTCGTGGTGACGCTGGGAATAGCCTGTGCGGGTCCCTTCCCATCGGAGATCGTTCATGTCCGCTCCCGTGTCCCGCCTGGCGCCTTACGGCGCCACCCTGTTGCGCCTGGCGCTGGGCGTGCTGTTCCTGGCGCATGCGCTGACCAAGCTGCTGGTGTTCAGCCCGGCCGGCACCGCCGCCTACTTCGTTTCGCTCGGTTTGCCCGGGGCACTGGCCTATGTGGCGATGACACTGGAATTCGTCATTGCCGCGGCACTGTTGCTCGGCCTGTACGCGCGCTGGGTTGGACTGCTCGGCATCCCGCTGCTGCTGGGCACCATCGTCAGCGTGCATGGCGCCAACGGCTTCGGCTTCGCCAATCCCGGGGGCGGCTGGGAGTACCCGGCGTTCTGGGCGCTGGCGCTGGTGGTGCTGTTCCTGATCGGCGACGGCCGGTTCGCATTGCGCACGCGCTGAGCGCGGCGCCCCCTTTCCTGTGTGGAGACCTGCCATGGCACGTTTGCCTTCCCTGTACATCTCGCACGGTTCGCCGATGACCGCACTGCAGCCCGGCCTGGTCGGCACGCGGCTGGCCGAACTGGCGGCGACGCTGCCGCGGCCGCGCGCCATCGTGCTGGCGTCGGCGCACTGGCTGGGCCGGCGGCCGCTGGTCGGCGCCGCGGCGCAGCCGCAGACCATCCACGACTTCGGCGGCTTCCCGCAGGCGCTGTACGCGATGCAGTACCCGGCGCCGGGCGCGCCGGCCGTGGCCCAGCAGGTCGCCGAGCTGCTGGCGCAGGCCGGGCTGGCGCCGGTGCTGGACGAGCGCCGCGGCCTGGACCACGGCGTGTGGGTGCCGCTGTCGCTGCTGTACCCGCAGGCCGACATCCCGGTGGTGCCGCTGTCGATCCAGCCGGAACTCGGGCCGGAACACCACCTGGCGCTGGGCCGCGCACTGGCGCCGCTGCGCGAGGACGGTGTGCTGGTGATCGGCTCGGGCAGCATTACCCACAACCTGCACGACTTCGGCCGCTACGCCGAGGGCAAGGAAGTGCCCTACGTGCGTCCGTTCATCGAATGGACCGAGCAGGCGTTGCGCCGCGACGACGTGCCGGCGATGCTCGACTACCGACGGCAGGCGCCGTTCGCCGCGCGCGCGCATCCCACCGACGAGCACTGGCTGCCGATCTACGTGGCGATGGGCGCGGCCGGCGCGGAGGGACTGGGCGCGCAGCGCATCGATGCGGGGATCGACGCCGGCCTGCTGGCGATGGACATCTACCGCTTCGACGGCGCCGCAGCGCGTGCGGCGGCCTGAACGCCAGGAGATCGACCTGAGCGATTCATCGCGGTGAAGGCCGCAGCGCATCCGCGTCTCACCGTTTGAGACGCAGACCCGGCATCGTCGGCCGGTGAATACCCTCGAAAAACTCGCCGTGCTCGCCGACGCGGCCAAGTACGACGCGTCCTGCGCCTCCAGCGGTGCCGACAAGCGCCATTCGCTGCGCAGCGGCGGCATCGGCAGCACCGAGGGCATGGGCATCTGCCATTCGTACACGCCCGACGGGCGCTGCGTGTCGCTGCTGAAGATCCTGCTGACCAACTTCTGCGTGTTCGACTGCGCGTACTGCGTCAACCGCGTGTCCAGCAACGTGCGCCGCGCGCGCTTCACCCCGGCCGAAGTGGTCAAGCTGACCCTGGATTTCTACAAGCGCAACTACATCGAAGGCCTGTTCCTCTCCAGCGGCATCATCCGCAACAGCGACTACACCATGGAGCAACTGGTGGAAGTGGCGCGGCAGCTGCGCGAGGAGCACCGCTTCGCCGGCTACATCCATCTCAAGACCATTCCCGACGCGGCGCCGGAACTGCTCGCCGCCGCCGGCCGCTACGCCGACCGGCTCAGCATCAACGTGGAGTTGCCGACCGAGCGTGGCCTGGCGCAATTGGCGCCGGAAAAGAACGTCGGCGGCATTCGTGCGGCGATGGGCGAGCTGCGCTGGCGCATCGAGGAGAGCAAGGAGGCGCGCAAGGCGCAAGCCCGCGTCCGCGCCAAGCCGCCGCGCTTCGCCCCGGCCGGGCAGAGCACGCAGATGATCGTCGGCGCCGACGGCGCGGACGACCGCGCGATCCTGCATACCAGCCACAATCTCTACGGCAACTATCGCCTGCGCCGGGTCTACTACTCCGCGTTCAGTCCGATTCCCGACGCCTCCAGCAAGCTGCCGCTGCAGGCGCCGCCGTTGCAGCGCGAGCACCGCCTGTACCAGGCCGACTGGCTGCTGCGGTTCTACGACTTCTCGGTGGAGGAGATCGCCCCGCCCACCACCAGTGGCATGCTCGATCTGGACGTGGACCCCAAGCTGGCGTGGGCGCTGCGCAACCCGGAGCGATTCCCGGTGGATCTCAATACCGCCGCGCGCGAATTGTTGTTGCGGGTGCCGGGGCTGGGCACGCGTAATGTCGAGCGCTTGCTGCTGGCGCGGCGGCACGCGCGGCTGCGGGTCGGCGACCTGGCGCGGCTGCGGGTGCCGCTGAAGAAACTGCTGCCGTTCGTCAGTGTGCTCGATCACCATCCGCGGCAGCGGCTGGACGATCCGCAGCGGCTGCGTGCGCAGTTGGCGCCGGCACCGCGGCAGGGTGGCTTGTTTGATTGACCCGATGGGCACGGTCTGTTGCGTTCAATGCGCGGGAGCCATGCAGCGAGCGGGCCGTGTTCCAGGCTGAGGTGGTGCCGCCGTGGAGCCTGGAAGCGTGGCGGGCGGTGGCGCGTGCGGCGTGGTGTGCGCAGGTGGCGCCGGAGACGCTGGCCTGGGACGGCGACGCGCAGGGCGGGCTGCTGGTCGGGACCGACGTCGCGACGTTGCCGGCGCAGGTGCCGCCGCCGCGGGTGTCGGCCGAGTTTCTGGCGCTGGCCGGTGCGGTGTTGTGCCATCGCTATCCGCAGCGGCATGCGCTGCTGTACCGGCTGCTGTGGCGCATCGCCGGCGGCGAGCGCGCGCTGCTGCAGCGGGTCACCGATGCCGACGTGCACCGCGCGCAGCAGTGGGCGCAGGCGGTGCGCCGCGACAGCCACAAGATGAAGGCGTTCGTGCGCTTCCGTGAGGTGCCGGGCGAGCAGGAGGCGTACATCGCCTGGTTCGAGCCGGAGCACCACATCGTCGATCGGGTGGCGCCGTTCTTCGCGCGCCGCTTCGCCGGCATGCGCTGGGCGATCCTCACTCCGTACCGCAGCGTGCGCTGGGACGGCGAGACGCTGCAGTTCGGCGCCGGCGCGCAGCGTGCCGATGCGCCGGCCGACGATGCGCAGGACACGCTGTGGCGCACCTACTACGCCAACATCTTCAATCCGGCGCGGCTCAATCCGACGATGATGCGCCAGGAGATGCCGCAGAAATACTGGAAGCATCTGCCGGAGGCGCAGCTGCTGCCGACGCTCATCCGCGATGCCGGGCAGCGCGTGCGCGAGATGGCCGAGCGCGCGCCCGAGCCGGTGCGCCGGCGCATTCCCGCGCCGGCACCGGCGCCGGTGGTGGCCGCCGACGACAGCCTTGACGCGCTGCGCGCGGCGGCGCGCGACTGCCGCCGCTGTCCGCTGTGGCAGCCGGCGACCCAGACCGTGTTCGGCGAAGGTCCGCAGGATGCCGCGGTGATGGTGGTGGGCGAGCAGCCTGGCGACGAGGAAGACCTGAGCGGGCGTCCCTTCGTCGGCCCGGCCGGGCGCTTGTTCGACCGCGCGTTGCAGGAACTGGGGGTCGAACGTGCAGGCCTGTACGTCACCAACGCGGTCAAGCACTTTCGCTTCGAGCAGCGCGGCAAGGCGCGGCTGCACCGCAATCCCGAGCGTGCCCATGTCGAGGCCTGCCGGATGTGGCTGGCCGGCGAACTGGCGCGGGTGCGTCCGCGCATCGTGCTGTGCCTGGGCGCGACCGCGGCGCGCGCGGTGCTGGGGAGCGGCTTCAAGCTGATGGCCCAACGCGGGCAATGGCAGGCGCTGGACGACGGCACGCGCGCGCTGGCCACCGTGCATCCGTCGTGGGTGCTGCGCCAGCGCGGCGGCGAGGCGGGCGAGGCCGCCTATCAAGGCTTCATGGATGACTTGCGTGTGCTGGCAGCGCAGGTGCCGATGCCGCACGCAGGCGGTGCCGGCGACTGACGGTTCGTGCGCGTGGTCCGCTCGTTGTCGGCGTGGCGCGCGGTCGCCGTTGGCTGCATGGGCGTGCAAAACGAGGACGGCCGTAGCCGCCCCCGCGATGCCAATGCACCCCCCGACGCGTGCTTACGGCATCAAAACCTTGTCCACCACGTGGATCACGCCATTGCTCTGCATCACGTCGGCGGTGGTGACGTGCGCGGTGTTGCCCTTGCTGTCGGTGAGCGTGACCTTGCCGCCGCGGGTCTTGGCGATCAGCGTTTCGCCCTGCACGGTGGTCAGCTTGGCGCTGCCGCCGCCGGCCTTGATCTGCGCCAGCAGCGCCGCCGCATCGAGCTTGCCGGGGACCACGTGGTAGGTCAGCACCTGGGTCAGCTTTTCCTTGTTCTCCGGCTTGAGCAGGGTGTCGACCGTGCCGGCCGGCAACGCGGCGAAGGCGGCATTGGTCGGCGCGAACACCGTGAACGGGCCCGCGCCCTTCAGCGTGTCCACCAGGCCGGCGGCCTTGACCGCGGCGACCAGGGTGGTGTGATCCTTGGAGTTGACCGCGTTGTCGATGATGTCCTTGGTGGCGTACATCGGCGCGCCCCCGACCATCGGATTCGGCTTGGCCTCGCTCATCGCGGCGTGGTCGTGCATCGCGGCCTGGCCGGGGGCGGCCATGGCGGGCAGGGAGACGAGGCCGGCGAGGGCCAGGGACAGCAAGTGGATCTTCATGGGCTTGCTCCTTGAAAGGGATGCGCGGCCAGTCGGCCGTGCACCTGTCTTTACGCGCCATGCGCCGGCGCGGTTGCATCACGCCGTCCAGATAATGCTGAACAGAGGAGTTGGCGGGTACCGCCTCTGGCATCCAGGGCGGTTCGGGCGAGCGCCCTGTCGCGCGGTGGCGCAGTTGCAAGGCCGGGCAGCGCTGTGGCGAACGGTCTAGCCGAGTGCAGGCGGTGCGTCATCTTCGGCCTGCGTTGACGAGATCACCGACACTGAAAAGGGATGTCCATATCCTCAAACTGGGCTGCCAGTGGCAGAACGCCAGCCTCAAACTTGGCGCCACGCAAGTCGCATTTCTTGAATTTCGCATCGGCAAAGATGCAGTTGATGAATGTCGACGCTCTGAATTCGACGCTGTCAAAGACAGCGCCGGTAAAATCGCAGTTCATGAATTTTACCCGGCGGCCACCGTA
Organism: Xanthomonas protegens; assembly: GCF_038442435.1. Lineage (NCBI taxonomy): Bacteria > Pseudomonadati > Pseudomonadota > Gammaproteobacteria > Lysobacterales > Lysobacteraceae > Xanthomonas > Xanthomonas protegens. The sequence continues at coordinate 94,683 of NZ_JAQJCQ010000012.1, forward strand.
CTCCATTCCGCGAGATCCACCGGCAAACCTGGCTTTGACGAAATCGGTTTTTTCGCAGATCGCATCATCCATGTTGATCACAAGCTTGCTTTTTGAAAAGTTGCAGTTTTTTATTTCCGATCTGCACAAAAGGGCTCCGTTCAAGCTGGCACTTTCGAAGCTGACATCCATGAAGAAACTGTCGTTCGCACTTCCGGATATTTTCGAGTAAGACAGGTCGGTGTTGCTGATCCTCGATTCGAAGAGATTTGCGGCTTTTAACTGCTCCAGGATGGCAGATGGACCGATGCTGATGCCGGAAAGATCAGCGTCGCGAATGATCGGTCGTCCAGCCGCGATCGAATCAAGGCTGTCGATGATGCTCGCCAAATATTCATGGTTGCGCCATTTGGCGGTTGTGTTGTTCATGGGCGGCCGCCTCGGCGATGAATTGGCGTCATGATATCTGCCATGCCGTTATGTCTAAGCGCGGTTGCAGCTTCTGACGCGCCGCGAGGTTCTCCCCCTGACTGCTGTCGGGTTTAGCGTCCGGGATCGATGATCGGTGTGTTCGGAGTGCTTGCCTTGTTGGTTGGCCGGGATCATCCGCTCGATGGCGTTCTCTGAACGCCGCTTTCCGCTGCCGGTACGCGCTGGAGGGCCAAGGCGCGTCGGCTCAGCGGCGCTGCAGCACGTAGCTGTTCTCGAAGCCGTGGGCGCAGCCGAGCACATGGAAGTCGCCGAAGTAGCCGGCGGCGCGCAGCAGGTCCACCGCGGGACCGACCTCCGGCGAGTACTCCCAGTCGCCGTAGTCGTCGAACACCACGAATCCGCCGGACACCACGCTCGGCCCGTACAGCAGGAAGTCCAGCAGCACGTTGCGCCCGGTGTGGCCGCCGTCGATGTGCAACAGCGCCACCTTCGGCTCCATGGCGTAGAAGTGCTCGGCGCAGAACTCCGAATAGCCGCGGATGAAGCGCGCATTGGGCAGCAACTGCTGCCGATAGTGGTTGAACTCCTCGAACTGGTTCGGCAACGCGAACGGGTCCATGCCGATCACCCGGCGCTCGCGCCCGCAGACCTCGTTCATCAGCACCAGCGACTTGCCCTTCCACACCCCGATCTCCACCAGGTCGCCCGGCACGCCCTCCAGCAGCAGGCACAGATAGCCCAGCAGCCGCACATGGTCGTGGAAGGACAGCTCGCGCCGCTCCATCGCGTGCTCGGCCGGCAGGCCGGCCTGGGCCTGGACGAAGTGGTCGCCGATCAGGTCCCAGATCCGCGGAATGCTGCCTTCCGCCGCGTGTTCGTCGATGAAACGGTTGAGTTCCTGGATGGTGAGCATGCGGTCTCCGGCGAAAAGGCGCCGGTGTCCGCCACCGGCTCTGTGGCCGGATAGTAGCCTGGGCGCCGCGCGCGCCACTGGACATCGCCGCCGTGGTGCGCTTTGCTTGCAGGCTCCCCCATTCATGGGCGGCGCCGCCGGCGTGGCGCCGCCGTCCGGACGAGCATGCATTCGATCGAAGTGGTCTTGGCGATGTTGCTGGCCGTGGTGGCCAGCGGCTACCTGGTGCGCGTACTGCCGTTCTCGCTGCCGTTGCCGTTGGTGCAGATCGGCCTGGGCGCGATCATCGCCGGCGTGTTCAAGAAGGGCTATGCGCTGGAGCCGGAGCTGTTCTTCCTGCTGTTCCTGCCGCCGCTGCTGTTCCTGGACGGCTGGCGCATCCCCAAGCAGGGCCTGTTCCGCGACAAGGGCGTGATCCTGGAGCTGGCGCTGGGCCTGGTGGTGTTCACCGTGATCGGCGCCGGCTTCCTGATCCACTGGATGATCCCGACCATGCCGCTGGCGGTGGCGTTCGCGCTGGCCGCAGTGGTGTCGCCCACCGATCCGATCGCGGTGTCCTCGATCGCGGCGCGCGCGCCCATCCCCAAGCGGCTGATGCACATCCTGGAAGGCGAGTCGCTGCTCAACGACGCGTCCGGCCTGGTATGCTTCCAGTTCGCGGTGGCCGCGGCGATCACCGGCACGTTCTCGCTGGCCGACGCCTCGCTGACCTTCCTGTGGGTGGCGCTGGTCGGCGTGGCCGCCGGCATCGCGGTGGTGGTCGGCACCAGCCTGGCGCAGCGCTGGGTGTGGCGCCAGGTCGGCGAGGAGCCGGGCGCGGCGATCCTGGTCAACCTGCTGCTGCCGTTCGCCGCCTACCTGCTGGCCGAGGCGATCAACGCCTCGGGCATCCTCGCCGCGGTCGCCGCCGGCATCGCCATGAGCTACGTGGAACTGAGCGGTCGCGCCCCGGGCAGCATGCGCGTGCAGCGCTCGGCGGTGTGGGACATGGTGCAGTTCACCCTCAACGGCATCATGTTCGTGCTGCTCGGCGAGCAGTTGCCGGGCATCGTGCAGGGCGCCATGCACAACATGGACGAAGCCGGGCACCTGAATCCGTGGTGGCTGCCCGCCTATGCGCTGGCGATCTATGTCGGCCTGTTGTTGCTGCGCTTCCTGTGGGTGTGGCTGTCGCTGCGCTGGACCCTGCTCAAGGCGCGCCGGCGTGGCGAGGACCGGCAGAGCCCGCCGTGGCGTATCGTGGTGGCGACCTCGCTGGCCGGCGTGCGCGGCGCCATCACCCTGGCCGGCGTGCTGACCCTGCCGCTGGCCCTGCCCAGCGGCGCCGCGTTCCCCGCGCGCGACCTGGCGATCTTCCTGGCCAGCGCGGTGATCGTCACCTCGCTGCTGGTCGCCAGCATCGGCCTGCCGCGGCTGCTGCGCGGCCTGGAGCTGCCGGAAGAACCCAACGACCAGCGGGAAGAGGACCTGGCCCGCCGCGAGTCCTCGCGCGCGGCGCTGGCGGCGGTGGAGAAGCTGCGCCAGCGGCTGGTGCAGGACAGCGAGCACGCCGACCTGTACAACGAGGCGGCCAACCGGGTCAGCGCGCTGTACCAGCGCCATCTCGACCACGGCGAGGCGATGGAGAGCGATCCGGAGGAGGCGCGGCGCCTGGACGCGGTGCTGCGCCAGCTGCGTCACGCCGGCCTGCAGGCCGAACGCCAGGAGCTGTTCAAGCTGACCCGCCAGCGCAAGATCTCTGACGAGATCGCGCGCCGGCTGATCCGCAATCTGGATCTGCTGGAGGCGCGGCGGAAGAGCTGAGGGCGGGGATTGGGGAGTCGGGATTCGGGATTGGTGAAAGCGGGTTCGTGGCGCCGTTCCAGCTTTTCGCGGTGCCGTTGCCGGCTCGTGCCGGTCTACTGTTCGTCGCTCTCTGCCTGCCGTGGGCGCACGCCGGCCTGTGCCTCTGGCGCTGCGTGGTCTGTCGCAAGCCCCACGCCTAGCGCATCGCGCTAGGCGTCCTCGACCAGCGGCGGCAGTCGCCTGCGGACCGGGGTCGACTTCACGATGGCGGAGTTGGTTTCGGCGCGATCGGTGACTTTTGCCAGGATGCTGTCCAGGTGCTCGATGTTGCGCAGGTACAGTCGGCAGATGAAGCAGTCTTCGCCGGTCACCTTGTCGCACTCGACGAACTCCGGGATGCGCTGCAGCAGTTCCTCCACCAGGTGCAACTGCCCGGGCAGCGGTTTGACCCGCACGATGGCCTGCAAGGTGTAGCCGAGCGCGCGTGGGTCGAGTTCGACCGTGAATCCGGCGATCACGCCCTGGTGCTGCAGCCGGCGCACGCGATCGGCGGTCGCCGGGGCCGACAGGCCGATCTGCCGGGCCAGTTCGCTGGTCGCCATGCGCGCATCCTGCGCCAATGCGGCGAGGATGGCGCGGTCGGTCGCGTCGAGCGGGGCGATGGCGGGAGGGGAAAGGCGGGTTTGCATGACGGCCTTCCTTTCTTAGGTGAATTCCGTAATGAGCCTAAGTTTAGGCATATTTTCGCGGAATCCCCATTTCTACAATGGCTGCCGTTCGCAGCATTGAAAGGAACCGGGATGGCCTCCAATGAAATTCGCCGTGGTGCGGCCGAGATGGTCGTGGCCATGCTCATGTCCGGCACGATCGGCTGGCTGGTGGTGTCGTCGGGGCAGTCGCCGTTCAACGTGGTGTTTTTCCGCTGCCTGTTCGGCGCGGCGACGCTGCTCGTCTTCTGCGCGGCGCTGGGCCTGTTGCGGCGCAAGGCGTTCTCGCCGCGGATGCTGGCGCTGGTGCTGCTCGGCGGGATCGCGATCGTGGGGAACTGGCTGCTGCTGTTCGCCGCCTATGGCCGTGCCTCGATCTCGATGGCCACCGCGGTCTACAACACGCAGCCGTTCATGCTGGTCGGGCTCGGCGCACTCGTGTTCCGCGAGCGCATCAGCGCCTCGACCGTGGCGTGGCTGGCGATGGCCTTCGTCGGCCTGGTGGGTGTGGTGCGCATCGCGCCGGCGGTGCTCGCGGTGCCGGGCGAGTACCTGCAGGGCGTCGCCCTGGCGCTCGGTGCGGCGTTTCTGTACGCGGTGTCGTCGATCGTCACCAAGCACCTGAAAGGCACGCCGCCGCATCTGCTCGCGCTGCTGCAACTGGGCATCGGCATCGTGTTGCTGGCGCCGTTCGTGCATTTCGATGCCTTGCCTGCCCGTCCCGGCCAGTGGCTGGACCTGGTCGTGCTCGGCGTGGTCAATACCGGGGTGATGTACGTGCTGCTGTACGGCGCCATCCAGAAGCTGCCCACCGCGATGATCGGGGCGCTGTCGTTCATCTATCCGGTGGTGGCGATCGCGGTCGATCGCATCGCCTTCGGGCAGTCGCTGGCGTGGACGCAGGTGCTCGGGGCGCTGCTGATCCTGCTGGCGGCGGCCGGGGTCAACTTCGGCTGGCGCGTGCTGCCGTGGCTACGCCCTGCGCGACCGGACGTCGGCGACGTCGGCACCGGACAACGCTAACCAGGCGTCGCCATGGCCAAGACGGTCACGTTGCCCTGCGGTTGCAGGCATCGGCCGACGCACTGTCCCGCACGCGGGAGAGTGCTTCCGCCGGATCGGGATTTATCCATCACGAGCCGGCTTCTACCCTGGGGGCCGTTTCCGTAGCCGCCGCGCGCCCAGGGAGTTCCCGTGTCGCCGATCATTTCCGTGCAACAGCTCACCAAGACCTACGCCGGGGGTTTCCAGGCGCTCAAGGGCATCGACCTGGAGATCCATCGCGGCGAGATCTTCGCCCTGCTCGGCCCCAACGGTGCCGGCAAGACCACGCTGATCAGCATCATCTGCGGGCTGGTCAATCCCAGCAGCGGCCGGGTGCTGGCCGACGGCCACGATATCGTGCGCGACTACCGCGCCGCGCGCGGCAAGATCGGCCTGGTGCCGCAGGAACTGGCCACCGATGCGTTCGAGACGGTGTGGGCGACGGTGCGCTTCAGCCGCGGCCTGTTTGGCAAGCCGCGCGACGACGCGCACCTGGAGCGGGTGCTGCGCGAGCTGTCGCTGTGGGACAAGCGCGGCAGCCGCATCTCCACCCTGTCCGGCGGCATGAAGCGGCGCGTGCTGATCGCCAAGGCGCTGGCCCACGAGCCGTCCATCCTGTTCCTGGACGAACCCACCGCCGGGGTCGACGTGGAGCTGCGCCACGACATGTGGCAGATGGTGCGGCGCCTGCGCGAGCAGGGCACCACCATCATCCTGACCACGCACTACATCGAGGAGGCCGAGGACATGGCCGACCGCGTCGGCGTGGTCAATCGCGGCGAACTGGTGCTGGTGGAGGACAAGCGCACGCTGATGCGCAAGCTCGGCAAGAAGCAACTGGCGCTGACCCTGCAGGCACCGCTGCACGCGCTGCCGCCGGCGTTGGCGGCGCAGCCATTGGAGCTGTCCGCCGACGGCACGACACTGACCTACACCTACGACGCGCAGGCCGCGCAGACCGGCATCGGCCCGCTGCTGCGGCAACTGGAGGCGCAGGGCGTGGAGATCAAGGACCTGCAGTCCAGCGAGAGTTCGCTGGAGGAGATCTTCGTCAACCTGGTGCGGCCGGCTGCTGCCGGCGCGGAGGCGCGCGCATGAACCTGCACGCGATCGCCGCGATCTACCGCTTCGAGATGGCGCGCACCTTCCGCACGCTGACCCAGTCCATCGCCTCGCCGGTGCTGTCGACCTCGCTGTACTTCGTGGTGTTCGGCGCGGCGATCGGTTCGCGCATGGGCGCCATCGACGGCATCAGCTACGGCGCCTACATCATCCCCGGGCTGGTGATGCTGTCGCTGCTCAGCGAAAGCATCTCCAACGCCTCCTTCGGCATCTACATGCCGCGCTGGGCCGGCACCATCTACGAGGTGCTGTCGGCGCCGGTGGCGTGGTGGGAGGTGGTGATCGGCTACGTCGGCGCGGCGGCCAGCAAGTCGGTGCTGCTGGGCCTGCTGATCCTGCTCACCGCACGCGCCTTCGTGCCGTACGAGATCGCGCATCCGCTGTGGATGTTCGGCTTCCTGGTGCTGACCGCGCTGACCTTCAGCCTGTTCGGCTTCATCATCGGCGTGTGGGCCGACGGCTTCGAGAAGCTGCAGGTGATCCCGCTGATGGTGATCACGCCGCTGACCTTCCTCGGCGGCAGCTTCTACTCGATCAACATGCTGCCGCCGCTGTGGCAGAAGATCAGCCTGTTCAACCCGGTGGTGTACCTGGTCAGCGGCTTCCGCTGGGCGTTCTACGGCAAGGCCGACGTGCACATCGCGGTCAGCCTGGGCATGACCCTGGCGTTCCTGGCGCTGTGCCTGGGCGTGGTGTGGGCGATCTTCCGCAGCGGCTACCGGCTCAAGCCCTGAAGCGCGGCGCCGGGGCCGCAGCATGCCGGCAGGCGCGGCGCCTGCCGGCGGTCGCGCTTACTTGGCGTCGAGCCAGAAGGCTTCGACCGTGCCCTTGACCTTCATGGTCATCGGATTGCCGCGGCGGTCGCGCGCCTTGCCGACCTGGACGCGGATCCAGCCTTCGCTGATCGAGTACTCCTCGACGTTGTCGCGCTCCACGCCGTTGAAGCGGATGCCGACGCCGCGCGACAGCGTCTCGGCATCGTGGAAGGGGCTCTGCGGGCTGACCGCCAGGCGGTCGGGGGGCGTGTCGGACATCGTGGTGGCTTCGCGTGGCGGCGGACAGCGCCGTCTTCCGGGCTGCGAAGGATAAACGCCCGCGGCGCCGTTGCCGAGTTCCGTGCGCTTCCGTCGCCGCGGCGGGCACGGCACACTTGCACCTCCCCTTCCATCCGCCGGCTCACGCCATGCCCGACAACAGCACCGACTACGACGATCCCGACGATCTGCACGACGAGCTCGACGACGATCCGGATACCCAGCAAGGGCTGATCTGGAACCTGCTGCTGCTGATCAATCCCGGCGACGAGGAAAGCGCGCTGCGTCAGTTCAACGCGTTCCGTGAAGCGCGCGCCGAGCACGAGGGCGAAGAGGACGACGGCTGGTTGTGGACGCTGAAGGATGCCATCGACTGGAGCGCCGGCTTCTACGTGGACTGGAAGGACACCGAGTCGCTGATCGGCGCGATCGACGAACTGGCGACGCGCTGGAACCTGCGCATCGATTGGGGCGGCGACGTGGACGACGAGGACTTCCTCGACAGCCATGACGTGCCGGCGCTGCTGAACGTGGCGTACGACCGCCTGCGCGAACACGGCTACACCCTCTGGTGCTGGGATACCGAGGGCGATGCGTACGCCGGGTGGATGGCGCTCAGCCGCGACGACGAGGACATGCGGCGCCTGGCCGCGCTGCTGGACATCGAACTGCGCCCGGGCAGCGATCCGTTCTAGGCGGACGTGGTCACGCCCGCCGCCCTGTCGCAGGAGCGGCTTCAGCCGCGACAGGCGTTCCCGGGAACGCGCATCGCGGCTGAAGCCGCTCCTGCGAAAAGCGTGGCGGCGGACATGGCGCCACCGTTCACGGCGCCTCGCCGCGCGCCTGCGCACGTGCATTGCGGATCAATGCTTTCAGCAGCTCGCGATCGCTGTGCCGCGAGACCGGCACCGCGCCCAGGCGGATCGCGTCGTCGCGCAGGGCGGCGGGCACGTCGTAGTGCGCGCCGCTGAGCTTGTTCTGGAAGGCGCGGCGGGGAATGCCCAGCCGCGCCGCCATGGCGTGCAGTTCGTCCAGCGTGTCGGCGAGCAGGTGGCCCCAGCGCTGGCCGCGCCAGGGATGCACCGCATCGTCGATGTAGACCGCCATCGGGTCCGGTCAGGCCGGCTTGTGCGTGCCGTCGGCGTCCGTCGCCGCGCTGCTGTCGGCCTCCACCGGGTCGGCATCGCTCGTCTTCTTCTCGGCGTCGGCGTCAGTATCCGCGTCGGTCTCGTCCTCGGCTCCATCCTCCGCCGCGCCGTCGCCCGCCGCGAATTCGGCGACCAGCGCGTCCAGGTACTCGGCCGGGGTCTGACCGGCCTCGGCCGCCAGCGCGTCGATCATCTGCTGCAGCTGCGCGGAGTAGTCCAGGGTGATGGTGTTGCCTTCCTGCTCCTGCAGGTTGGCCAGGTGCTTGAGCATCGCCAGCATCGGCACCGGATTGTCGGCATTGCCCATGGTCTGGCCACCGACCGACAGCAACCACTGGCGACCCTGCAGGCCGATCGCGGCCAGCACGCGGCCGCTCTCGTTCTGCAGCACGGCGTGGTTGGCGATGGGCTGCTCGCGGCCCAGGCGGGCGAAGGGGCGCGGCGACTGCTGCTTCTTGCGCTTGTCGCGCTTGGCTTTGGATTGCTTGGACACGGCGGTCTCGTTGGCGAAGTGGCGGCCATTGTAAGCGCCGCGCCGTGTGTGGTCCCGCCGGGCCGGCGCGGCGCGGTCGTCGCCCACGCCTGCGCGGCCGCCGGCGGCACGCGCGGTGGCGCCGCGGTCAGCGCGTGTTGGTCGCTGCCGCGGTCCCGCCGGGAGCGGCGGTGCTCGCCACCGGTGCGCTGCCGTTGATGCTGCGCAAGGCATCGCGCGCGGCGGCGGCCGCGGCTTCCGGCGAGGTCGTGCGCGGCTCGGCGATCTGCACCGAGGCCTTGCCCGGCGTCGCGGCCGGCGCCGCCGGGGCAGCGCCGTTGCTGGTGGCAGGCGCCGCCGCGGGCTCGCCCTTGCCGGCGGCCGGCGTGGCGGCCGCTTCCGTCGCTGCGGCGCTCAGGTCCGGCACCTTGGTGTCGGCGTCGGGCTGCACCGTGCCCAGGGCGACGCTATGGTCGCCGTCGGCGGTGGCGGCGTCCTCGGCATCCTTGGTCATCACCACGATGCTGATGCGGCGGTTGATCGGATTGTTCGGCACCTGCTTGTCGAACAGCACCGAGGAGGACAGCCCGACCACGCGCGAGACCTTGTCCTCGCCCATGCCGCCGGCGACCAGCTCGCGGCGCGCCGCGTTGGCGCGGTCCGCGCTCAGCTCCCAGTTGCTGTAGCCGTTCTTGCCGCTGTACTGGGTGACGTCGGTGTGGCCGGTGATGCTGATGTGGTTGGGCACCTGGTTGATGAAGCCGGACAGCTCGTGGAGGATGCCGCGGGTGTAGGGCTTGAGCACCGCGCTGCCGAGGTCGAACATCGGCCGGTTTTCCTTGTCCACGATTTGGATGCGCAGGCCGTCCGGGGTCAGGTCCAGCAGCAGCTGGTCCTTGAACGGCTCCAGCGCCTGGCTCTTGTCGATGGCCTGCTTCAGCTCCTGCATCAGCGTTTCCAGGCGCTCCTTTTCCTTCTCGCGCTGGCTGCTCTTGCTGTTGTCGTCGCCCTTCAGGCTCTTGCTGCCGAACGGATCCTTGTTGTTGCCGCGCTGCATCTCGCCGGCGCCACCGAGCTTGATCATCGAGGTGCTGGCGCCGCCGGGACCGGCCATGCCGGGGCTCGGCGCCGGGCTCTTGCCGGCCAGCGGGCTGGGATTGCGGAAGTATTCGGCGATCGCCGCGCGCTGTTCCTTGGTGGTCGCCGCGACCAGCCACAGCACCAGGAAGAACGCCATCATCGCGGTCACGAAGTCGGCATAGGCCACCTTCCACGCGCCGCCGTGGTGGCCGCCGCCCTGGACCTTCTTGACCCGGCGGATGACGACGGTGGATTTGGTCTCGGCCATGACCGCGTTACTTGATCGTCTTCAGATGCGATTCGAAGTCGGCGAAGCTCGGCCGCACGTCGGTCGGCAGGGTCTTGCGCGCGAATTCGAGGGCGATCTTCGGGTTGTAGCCGCGCAGGCAGGCCAGCAGCGCGGTCTTCACCGATTCGAAGATGCGGCTGTCCTGCTCGGCGCGCGCTTCCATCGCCGCCGACAGCGGCGCGACGAAGCCGTAGGCCAGCAGGATGCCGAGGAAGGTGCCGACCAGCGCCGCGCCGACGTGGTGGCCGATCTCCTCGATCGGGCCGCCGATCGAGCCCATGGTGATGACGATGCCCAGCACCGCGGCGACGATGCCGAAACCGGGCAGGCCGTCGGACACCTTGCTCAGCGCATGCGCCGGCGCCATCGCCTCGTGGTGGTGCTTCTCCAGCTCCAGCTCCAGCAGCGGTTCCAGTTCGTGCGGCTCGATGTTGCTGCCGATCATCAGGCGCAGGCAGTCGGTGATGAAGTCGAGCAGGTGGTGGTCGGCCAGCACCTTGGGGTAGTTGCCGAAGATCGCGCTGTCGGCCGGGCGCTCGACGTGGTCTTCCAGGGCCATGAAGCCGTCGCGGCGCGCCTTGTTCAGCAGTTCGTAGATCAGGGTCAGGGTGCTGCGGTAGTCGTCGGCCTTGTACTGCGGGCCCTTGAACACGCCCAGCACGCCGGAGAGCGTCGCCTTGACGATCTTGCCCGGGGTGCTGACCAGGAACGCGCCCAGCGCCGCGCCACCGATGATCATCAGCTCGTAGGGCTGCCACAGCGCGCCGAGTTTGCCGTGCGACAGCACGTAGCCGCCGACCACGCTGATGATGACGACGATGAAGCCAACGATGATGAGCATGGCGGGGCAGCCTGCGGGCCGGAGCGGGGACGCTCTAGATGTCGGCCCCGCCGCGCCATTCTGAAGGTGTGAACTGTGCCGGGTTTTTGGCGGCGGCCGCGCCAGCGCCGGTGTTCAGCCGGTCATGCCGCTGTCGTGGCGGACGCATTTGAGGGTCTCGCCCAGGCCGGCCAGGGTCAGCGTGGCCTGGTCCGGCTGCGACTGCCAGAAGGTATTGCCCAGGGCGTCGGTGTAGCGCGCGCCGGTGGCGCCGCCGGCATCGGTGCGCTGCATGTCCAGGCGGGTGCCGCGCACCTGCAGGGCCAGGCGCTCGCGCGCCGGATCGGCGGCGGCCTGCACCAGTTCCTCGCCGCAGCGCCACTGCATGGGCAGGGCATCGGCCTGCAGGCCGGGCGCGCTGGCGGGCGACGGCGCGGCGGCGACCGGCGCGGCCTGCGCCGGCGGCGGGGTGGGGCTGCGCTGGCAGGCGCCCAGAGCCAGTGGCAGGAGCAAAAGGGGAAGCAACGGGGTTCGATGCATACCGGTGGTCTCCCTGTGACGGCGCGGCTGCGCCGGAATCAGGCCGGTTCGGTCTCGCCGCCGCCGCGGTGCAGCGGGTTGGGCAGCGCCTGGCCCTGTTCGGTGAACTGCAGCGACACCGAATTCAGGCAGTGGCGCTCGCCGCTCGGCGGCGGGCCGTCCGGAAACACGTGGCCGAGATGGCTGTCGCAGCGGGCGCAGACGATCTCGGTGCGGATCATGCCGTGGCTGGTGTCGCGTATCTCGCGCACGTGGTCGGGGTGGTAGGGCGCGAAGAAGCTCGGCCAGCCGGTGCCGGAATCGAACTTGGCGCTGGAGCGGAACAGCGGCAGCCCGCACATCCGGCAGGTGTAGACGCCCTCCAGCTTGTTGTCCAGGAACACGCCGCAGAACGGCGCTTCGGTGCCGTGCTGCAGCAGCACCCGGCGTTCCTCAGCGTTCAGTCCGCCGATCAACTGCTCGCGCTCGGCAGCGGTGGGAGGCGTGAGGTCGAATCGGCTCATGGCGGGGCCCGTGGCGGAAGAGGGGAAAACAACATGAGGGCTGTACGGGGTGGATCAAGCGCGCCGCGCCGCGTCGACGCGGCGTTGGCGATGCGCTAGCGTGGAACGCTCTCTTGCGGCCCGTCGACGGAGCCACCGTGAACCGCCTGCTGCCCTGCGTTGCCATCGCCCTGCTCGCGCCGGCGCTTGCCGCCGCGCAGCATTTTCAGCCAGTCCCCGGCGCACCGGCCAGCGATCGCGACGCCAACGCCTTGCAGTCCGCGCCGCCGCCAGCGCCCGCGGTGGCCAGCCGTCTCGACGAGCGTCCGCCGGCCTCGACGACCGCTCCCAAGGCCGCGCCGGTGCCCTCCAGCTTGGACGACCGGCCGCAAGGAAAGACCCGGCACGCGCGCCCGGCCAGTCCGGCGGTACCGGCCGCCGCGGTCGCCGACCCGTCCGCGCGCCGCCCGGTCCGCCTCTACGACCGCCGCGGCCAGCTGGTGCCCGGGGCGATGCAGGTGGGGCCGAACCGCGCGCTGGATACCCGCACCGGCCGTTACTACGACACCGTGCCCAGCGGCGACGGGGTCCGCATCCAGGACTGAGCGCCTGCGCCCCGGCGGCGAACGCGCGGCGAACGCCGCGTGGCCGCTATCCTCACGAATCGGTTCCTAGACTGGCGCACCGGCCGCGATTGCCGCGGCGCCATGTTTCGCAGGAGAACCGATGAGCAAGCTTCCCGACAACACCCTGATCGTCGTCGCCGACCGCACCAGCGCGCGCCTGTTCCGGGTCAATCTGGCGGGCGAGACCGCGCTGCTGGAGCAGACCGAAGTGCTGAACCCGACGCCGATCGAGGGCGTGGAGGACGGCGACCGGCCGATGACCATGGATGAAGCCGGGTTCGTGCGTCAGATCGCCGAGCGCCTGTACCAGGACGCGTTGCGCGGCGATGTCGAGCACCTGATGCTGGTCGCCGACCCGCACACGCTGGGCCAGTTGCGGCCGCTGCTGCACAAGGAGGTCCAGAAGCGGGTGGTGGCCGAACTGGCCAAGAACCACGCCAATTCCTCGCGCGACGACCTCGAGAAGCTGCTGGTCTCCTGACCCGCTCTTCGCGCGGAGCGCTCAGTCGGCGATCGGCAGGCTGAGCGTTTCCTTCACTTCCTCCATCACGATGTAGCTCTTGGACTCGCGCACATGCGGCAGGGTCAGCAGGGTGCTGCCCAGCAGCTTGCGGTAGGACGCCATCTCGCTGATGCGGGCCTTGAGCAGGTAGTCGAAATCGCCCGAGACCAGGTGGCATTCGAGCACGTTGGGCAGCTTCAGCGCGGCGCGGCGGAACTCCTCGAAGATGTCGCCGGACTTGTAGGCCAGGCTGATCTCCACGAACACCAGCAGGCTGGCCTTGAGGTAATGCGGGTCCAGCCGTGCGTAGTAGCCGGTGATGGCGCCGTCGCGTTCCAGCCGGCGCACCCGCTCGGTACACGGGGTGGTGGACAGGCCCACCCGCTCGCCCAGTTCGGTGAAGGAGATGCGCCCTTCCTGCTGCAGGATGCGCAGGATCTTGCGGTCGATCTTGTCCAGTTCGCGGAGGCGTGCGGCCATGCGGGGCGGTCTCAGGGGTTTGGCCTGTCAGGCCGGCTGAAGTCAGGGGAAAATCCTGGGTTGCGCTGCCTATACTGCATCGAACTTCTGCCCTGGCGCCATCCAGCCAGGGAATTGATCCGAACGGAGTAGGCGCATGCGGGTTCTGGTTCTCGGCAGCGGTGTGATCGGCACGGCCACGGCGTGGTATCTGGCCCGCAGCGGCTGCGAGGTGACGGTGGTCGACCGCCAGCCGGCGGCCGGGCTGGAGACCAGTTATGCCAATGCCGGCCAGGTCTCGCCCGGTTACGCCTCGCCCTGGGCGGCGCCCGGGGTGCCGCTGAAGGCGCTGAAATGGCTGTTCCAGCGCCATGCGCCGCTGGCGATCACGCCGACCGCCGACCTGCAGCAGTACCTGTGGCTGGCGCAGATGCTGCGCAACTGCACCGCCGAGCGCTATGCGATCAACAAGGCGCGGATGGTGCGCCTGTCCGAATACAGCCGCGACTGCCTGGACCAGTTGCGTGCCGAGACCGGCATCGCCTACGAAGGCCGCCAGCTCGGCACCACCCAGTTGTTCCGCACCCAGCAGCAACTGGACGGCGCGGCCAAGGACATCGAGGTGCTGCGCGAGTACGGCGTGCCCTACGAGCTGCTGGACCGCGCCGGCATCGCCCGGGTCGAGCCGGCCCTGGCCAGCGCACCGGCGACCCTGGTCGGCGCGCTGCGCCTGCCCAACGACCAGACCGGCGACTGCCGCCTGTTCACCCAGCGCCTGGCGGCGATGGCCGCCGCGGCCGGCGTGCAGTTCCGCCAGGGCGAGACCATCGAGGCCCTGCAGGCCGATGGCGACCGCATCGATGGCGTGCGCATCGGCGGGCGGGTGGAGCGGGCCGACCGCTACGTGGTCGCGCTGGGCAGCTATTCGCCCGGCCTGCTGGCGCCGCTGGGCATCCGCCTGCCGGTGTATCCGCTGAAGGGCTATTCGCTGACCCTGCCGATCCGCGACGCGGCGCTGGCGCCGACCTCCACCATCCTCGACGAGAGCTACAAGGTGGCGATCACCCGCTTCGACGCGCGCATTCGCGTCGGCGGCATGGCCGAACTGGCCGGTTTCGACCTGTCGCGGCCGGCACGGCGCCGCGCCACGCTGGAGAAGGTGGTCAACGACCTGTACCCGCGCGGCGGCGACCTCGCCGCGGCCGAGTTCTGGACCGGGCTGCGCCCGGCCACCCCGGACGGCACGCCGGTGGTCGGCGCCACCGGCTACCGCAACCTGTTCCTCAACACCGGCCACGGCACGCTGGGCTGGACCATGGCCTGCGGTTCGGGCCGCTACCTGGCCGACCTGATGGTCTCGCGGCAGCCGCAGATCAGCGGCGAGGGCCTGGACATCTTCCGTTATTCCCGCGGTTCCGCCGCGTCCGTCGCCGAGGCCGTCGCGTGCGCCCAGCCCGTGCATTGATCGATCTCGACGCGCTGCGCCACAACTACCGCCTGGCCCGCCGGCTGAGCGGCGGCAAGGCGCTGGCGGTGGTCAAGGCCGATGCCTACGGGCACGGCGCGGTGGCCTGCGCGCGCGCGCTGGACGGCGAGGCCGACGGCTTCGCGGTGGCCTGCATCGAGGAGGCGCTGGAACTGCGCCAGGCCGGCATCGCCGCGCCGATCCTGCTGCTGGAAGGCATCTTCGACGCCGACGAACTGCCGCTGGTCGCCGAACACCGGCTGTGGTGCGCGGTGGCCTCGCCCTGGCAGGTGGAGGCGATCGCCGCCTTTGCCGCGCCGCAGCCGCTGTGCCTGTGGCTGAAGCTGGACAGCGGCATGCACCGGCTGGGCCTGGCGCCGGAGGAGTTCCGCGCCGCGCACGCGCGCCTGAGCGCGTTGCCGCAGGTCGAGCGGCTGGTGCTGATGAGCCACTTCGCCCGCGCCGACGAACTGGACAGCGCGCGCACCCGCGAGCAGGTGGAGGTGTTCCGCCAGGCCACCGCCGGCCTGGCCGGCGAGACCAGCCTGTGCAACTCGCCGGCCCTGCTCGGCTGGCCGGAGCTGCGCAACGACTGGGGACGGCCGGGACTGATGCTGTACGGCGCCGACCCGTTCGCCGCCGCGGCCGCGCTGCCCGGCGAGCTGCGCCCGGTGATGACCCTGCAGTCCAGGATCATCTCGGTGCGCACTATCGCGCCGGGCGAGCCGGTCGGCTACGGCGCGCGCTTCGTCGCGGCGCGCCCGACCCGGGTGGGCGTGGTGGCGATCGGCTATGCCGACGGCTATCCGCAGTTCGCGCCCAACGGCACCCCGGTGCTGATCGACGGCGCGCCCGGCGAGCTGATCGGGCGCGTGTCGATGGACATGCTGACCGTGGACCTGACCGACCACCCGCAGGCCGGGCTCGGCAGCGAGGTGCAGTTGTGGGGCGAACAGCCGCGCATCGACGCGCTGGCCGGGCGCTGCAGTTCCAGCGCCTACCGCTTGCTGTGCGGCCTCAAGCGCGCGCCGCGCACCTATCTGGGCGGTTGATCCATGGCTGACGGCGCCGGCGCGATGCCGGCGCCGCGCGTGCGGCCTCAGCGCTCGGCGACCGCGCTGTCCTTGTTGCGGAACTGGCGGCGCAGCCAGTCGTCGAGCATGCGCTTTTCGTAGCGCAGCGGATCGGTGCTCAGGCCGACCGAGCTGTTGTACAGGTAGCTGGGGTCCATCAGTTTCGGCTGGCCCTGCGCGATCACTTGGCCATCGGCGCCGTACAGGGTGAAGTCGAGGCTGATCCGCGGCGGGTACAGGTCGCGCATCACCCGCACGTCGTTCCAGTTCGGGCCGTGCCACGGCTCGAAGTCGCCGGCGCGCTTGATGTCGGTCAGCTTGATGTCCAGGCGCTGGCCGGGCTGCAGTTGCTTGGCGGCCTGCTTCTGCAGGTAGGCGGCCAGGTCCTGTACCCAGTCGCCGCGTTCGGCTTCCCAGCGATTGCGGCTCTGCCGCAGTTCGCTGAAGGTGGACGGGTCGGCCCAGCTGACCTGCACCGGGCCGTCGCTGACGAGGCTGCGCGGCGCCTGCGGGTCGGTGACATTGCGGATCTCGGCGGAGGCGCCGCCCGCCCACAGGCAGGCAAGCGCCAGCGCCGTCCAGGCATAGCGGATCTTCATGGCGGATCTCCAGGAGGCGTGCGTCCAGTGTGTGCCTGTGCCGGCGTGCCCGCAATCGCGGCGAGGCATGCGGCGACGACCGTTGACCGCCGATTCATCCGCTCCGGCGTGACGGGCGGCTCACATCGCCTCGCCGCCTGCTTCACGGTGCGCGCGCGAGCATGGATGCCACTCGGAGGATGCGGGGATCGCATGAAGACGCCGTTGTTCCACCAGGCCCACAGCGGCAGCGATGTGCGCCTGCAGTTCATCGACTGGGCCAAGCGCCACGGGCACAGCCCGGCCAGCGGCGCGGCGGCGTTCGTCGAACACCAGGCCAACCTGGACGAGGCGGCGCGGCAGTTGCGGCTCAACCCCGGCGACGACGTACGCCATCTGCTGCGGCGCTACCTGGTCTCGCTCGGCGAGGCGCAGGACGTGGCCGTGCAGTTCCCGCCCAGCTACCACTACCGCAGCCCGCAGGGGCAGAGCTTCCGCTACACGCTGACCCTGGTGCTGGCCGAAGACGGCGTGGAGTGGAAGGCGCGGGTGTGGACCGGCCTGGAATACCTGGGCCTGATCGTCGGCCGCGGTGCCGGCCCGCGCGCCAACTACACCCGCCTGGCGCGGATGGCGGTGGAGCACGAGCTCGCCGGCGACGCGCCGCGTTTCACGCTCGGCTGAGCAATTCAGGAACTTCGTCATGTCCGTCGTCAGCGCCCCCGAGCGATCCGTGGTTCCCGAAGAATGCCGTCGGCAATGCCGGCAGCTGGGGCCGGCGCGCGTGCAGCAGTTGCTGGCATCCTCGCCGCCGCTGCCATGGCGCGAGGAAGCCGAGCGCTGGCTGGAAGAGCAGGCCTTGCGCAGCGCGCGCCTGACCCAGTGGATGGTGCTCGCCGGCATCGGTCTGTCGCTGCTGGGCATCGTGCTGGTGATCGCGTTCTTCTGGTGACCGCGTTCGGGAAGGCGCGGCACAGGCGCTGGCTTGACGGCGGCGGAGTGGCTTAACAAGATGGGGGTTTACGCCTTGCCGCTCCTGGCGCCTTGTTGTTGCGCCGCGGATGCCGGTTACCGTCTTCATCCGTTGCCGTAGGCCGCTTCCAGAGCTAGTCCGTCATGCATGCCAGTCCAGACTCCACCGCTTCCTCGTTCGCGCAGGCGACGGACCTGCAGTATCGCGAGATCTTCGACAAGATCGATTCCGGCTTCTGCGTGATCCAGATGCTGTTCGAGGGCGAGCGCGCGGTCGATTACGTGTTCCTGCAGGTCAATCCGGCCTTCGAGCGCGAGACCGGCCTGCGCGACGTGGTCGGGCGGCGCATGCGCGAGATCTCGCCGACCCACGAGGAGCACTGGTTCCAGCGCTACGGCGCGGTGGCGCTGAGCGGTCGTCCGGACAAGTTCGAGAACTTCGCCACCGCGCTCGATCGCTGGTGGGCGGTGGATTCGTTCCGTGTCGGCGCGCCCGAACTGCGCCAGGTCGCCGTGCAGTTCCTCGACATCACCGAGCGCAAGCGGATGGAGCGCGACCTGGCCGAGAGCGAGGCGCGCTTCAGCGCGCTGGCCGAGGGCCTGCCGATGCCGGTGTGGGTGCTGGACGCCCAGGGCGAACTGCGCTTCACCAATACCGCCTATGCCGAATTCTTCGGCATCGATCTGGATACCGATGCTGCGCGCCCGGGCTGGGGCGACGTGCTGCATCCGGAAGACGTGGGCGTGTTCGCCTACGAGTTGCGCAACGCGCTGCACGACCAGCGCAACCTGCGCGCGCTGGTGCGCGCGCGCCGCCACGATGGCGAGTGGCGCTGGGTGGAAATGACCGCGGTGCCGCGCTATTCCGCCGAGGGCCAGTTCATCGGCCTGGCCGGCAGCAGCCCGGACGTCACCGAACGCCGCGACATCGAACTGGCGCGCGAGCAACTGCTGGAATCCGAGCGCAGCGCACGCAACGCCGCCGAGAGCATGGCGCGGCTGAAGGACGAGTTCCTGGCGACGCTGTCGCACGAACTGCGCACGCCGCTGACCACCATCCTCGGCTGGAGCGACCTGCTGCTGCAGCGGCTGCCGCCGGGCGATCCGAGCAGCAAGGGCCTGTCGGTCATCGCCAGCAGCGCGCGCGCGCAGCAGCGGCTGATCTCGGACATGCTCGATCTGAGCAGCATGCTGCTGGGCAAGGTGCAGCTGGAAGTGGAGGCGCTGGACCTGGCCGAGCAGGTGCGCGAGGCGATGCGCGCGCAGGAGCCGGTGGCCGAAGGCAAGGACCAGGCGCTGACCCTGCAGGCGCCGTCGCAGCCGTGCATGGTGCTGGGCGACGCCACGCGCCTGCAGCAGGTGTTCTGGAACCTGCTGTCCAACGCGATCAAGTTCACGCCCGCGCACGGGCGCATCGCCCTGGCGATCGCGCTCGACGACGATGGCGAGCACGTCAGCGTGGCCGTGCGCGATTCCGGCGACGGCATTCCGCCGGAGTTCCTGCCGCATCTGTTCGGCCGCTTCCGTCAGGCCGACAGCACCACCACGCGTCTGCACGGCGGCCTCGGCCTGGGCCTGGCGATCGTGCAGCAACTGGTGGAAATGCATGGCGGCCAGATCAGTGCGGCTAGCGAAGGTCGCGGCTGCGGCTCGGTCTTCACCGTGCGCCTGCCGCTGCACCGCGATGCGCCGGGCTCGCGCCCGCTGCGCGAAGTGCGCGCGTTCGCGATGGCCGAACAGGTGGTCGAGGCGTATTCGCTCAAGGGCGTGCGCCTGTTGGCGGTGGAAGACCAGCCGGACATGCTCGACTACCTGCGGCGCCTGCTCGAGGAGCAGGGCGCGGAGGTGGTCGCGGTGGGCTCGGCCAGCGAGGCGCTGGAGGTGCTCGACGGCGGCGGTCATGCGGCGATCGACGTGATGGTCACCGACATCGGTATGCCGGGCATGGATGGCTACGGGCTCATCCGCACCGTGCGCGAGAACATGGGCCTGGGCGCGGACGAACTGCCGGCGGTTGCGGTGACTGCGCTGGCACGTGCCGACGATCGCCAGCGCGCGCTGCAGTCCGGCTTCCAGGAACACCTGGCCAAGCCGTACAGCGTGGCGCAGCTGGTCTCGGCGGTGCGCTTCGCGCGGCAGCGCTAGCGCGGTCTTGCCCGCCGGCTCACGCGGCCGGCGCTAGGGTGCTGCGGTTCCCCCTCAGGAGTCCGCAGATGACCCAGTTTGCCCAGCGTATCCACACCGACCAGGCGCAGATCCAGGCGCTGGAAGCGTTGATCCTGCAACTGCCCGGGCAGGCGCATGTGCGCATCGAATTGAACGACGGCAGCGTGTGCTTCGGCACCGTGTCGGTACGGCCCAGCATCCAGCAGTTCCGCGACGCCGATGGCAACGAGGGCAGCAATGCGCAGGTGCGCATCGACGACCTCGACGATCCGGCCCAGCACCGCTACCTGTGGCTGGACGAAATCCGCAGCGTGCGCCAGTTGCCGGCGCGGCCCTGGGACACCGATCCGCGCGGCGACGCCTCTTGACGCATCTTTCACTTTTTCCGCGGCGGGGCTGTGCATCATCGGCCTTCCCCCGTGTTCCCGGATATCCAAGACACATGGCCATGTCTTCGCCGATTCGCGCCCGTTGGGTGTTGTGTGCGCTCAGTGCCGCCCTGCTCGCCGCCTGCGGCGACACCGCCAAGCACTCCATCGAGGAGGGCATGGGACCGGATCCGGTGTTGCCCGATCCGGTCAAGCGCATGATCCCCACGGTCAAGGTCGCCGAGGTCAAGCGCTGGGCCGATGGCGCTGCGCCGGTGCCGGCCGCCGACCTGGCGGTGCAGGCCTTCGCCCGCGACCTGGACCATCCGCGCTGGCTGTACGTGCTGCCCAACGGCGACGTGCTGGTCGCCGAGACCGCCGAGCCGCCGGCACCTGAAAAGGAGAGCAGCGGCCTGCGCGACAAGATCCAGGGCGCGATGATGGCCAAGGCCGGCGCCGCCGTGCCCAGCGCCAACCGCATCACCCTGTTGCGCGACGCCGACGGCGACGGCGTCGCCGAGGTGCGCACGCAGTTCCTCAAGGGCCTGTATTCGCCGTTCGGCATGGCCCTGGTCGGCGACCGCCTGTACATCGCCAATGCCGATGCCCTGGTCAGCTTCCCGTACAAGGACGGCGACACCCAGATCACCGCCGCGCCGAGCTTCGTCGCCAACCTGCCCGGCGGCATCAATCACCACTGGACCAAGAGCCTGCTGGCCAGCCGCGACGGCAAGAAGCTGTACGTGGGCGTCGGCTCCAACAGCAACGTCGCCGAGAACGGCATGGAGCAGGAACTCAACCGCGCCGCGATCCTGGAAGTGGACGCCGCCAGCGGCGCCACCCGCGTGTTCGCCAGCGGCCTGCGCAATCCGGTCGGCCTGGCCTGGCAGCCCGGCACCGACACGCTGTGGACCGTGGTCAACGAACGCGACGAGATCGGCAGCGACCTGGTGCCGGATTATCTGACCTCGGTGCGCGAGGGAGGCTTCTACGGCTGGCCGTACAGCTACTACGGCCAGCACGTGGACGAGCGCGTGCAGCCGCAGAACCCGGAGATGGTGGCCAGCGCCATCAAGCCGGACTACGCGCTGGGCGCGCATACCGCCTCGCTGGGTCTGGCCTTCTACGAGGGTGCGCTGCTGCCGCAGTCCTACCGCGGCGGCGCCTTCATCGGCCAGCACGGCTCCTGGAATCGCGACCCGCCGTCGGGCTACAAGGTGATCTACGTGCCCTTCGCCAACGGCAAGCCCAGCGGCAAGCCGCAGGACGTGCTGACCGGCTTCCTCGACGCCGAGGGCCGCGCCCAGGGCCGCCCGGTCGGCGTGGCGGTGGACAAGCCCGGCGCGCTGCTGGTTGCCGACGACGTCGGCAATGTGGTGTGGCGGGTGACGCCGAAGCCGGGCAAGTGAGCGGCCTGGTTAGCGGCGTGTTTCCGGATCGATCGTAGGAGTGACTTCGGCCGCCGCGCGGGATTCCTGGTCGCGATGCGGGATCGATGGCCGCGGCGTGGGCTTCATGGTGAAGTCCGATCGCGGCTGAAGCCGCTCCTACAAACGGCCATTGCGGAAGGTGTGGCACGTGCCCCCAGGACTGCTGCACCGAGCATCCCATTGCGAGCGGCCGCGTGCTTCGAAAAACATGCGCAAGCACCCGTAGGAGCGGCTTCAGCCGCGACGGGCCTTACAGGAAAAACCACGGCCGCAGCCGCTTCCTGGAAGTCGGCCTGATTTGCTGCAGCTGAAAATTTCGCGATATCGGCGCGAGTGCAAATCGATCTCTGATGACGCGTAGGAGCGGCATCAGCCGCAACCGGGATGCCTGGCAAGGCCCAGTCGCGGCCGATGCCGCTCCTGCATGTTGATTGGTCGAGCCGAAAGCCCGGCGTCAGTGCTCCACAGGCGCGGGCTCCACGCCGAAACGGCGGGCGTAGCCGCGTTCGTTGAAGACGCGCTCCACTTCGGTATCGCCCAGCTCCGGGGCGGCGTAGACGGCATAGACCACGCTGCCGTCGTCGCGTGCGCCGCGCTGGTGCAGGCGGTAGCGCGGACGCCCGGTGCCGGTGTTCTCCGGGTAGTGCAACGGCGGCTGGCTGCCATCCAGGTCCACTTCGCTGTTGTCGACGACGCCGCCGATGAACACTGCGCGCATGCTGCCTCTCCGGTCATTGGGTGCCTTGCAGCCTAGGCGCGGCGATGTTGCCGGAACATCAATGATGCGTTGGATTCGCGCAAAACCGGGGTCGCGGCGCACTGCCGGTAGAATGCGCGTCCCTGTTCCGATGACTCACGCCCGATGCCGGCTGCGCAAGACGCCCCCCTCGACACCCTGTTCCTGCCGTTCGCCCAGGGCGTGCTGCGCTGGCCTGCCGGCAAGGTGCTGTTCCTGCGCGCCCGCGACGGCTGGGCGCTGCGCCAGCACGCGCAGCCGCCGCAACTGGTCTGCGAGCAGGACTACCGGCCGTTCGCCAGCGCGCTGCAGCAGGGCGGCTGGACCGTGCGCGCCGAGCAGGACGGCACCGCCGACGCCGGCGGCTACGCGCTGGTGCTGGTGCTGCCGCCGCGCCAGCGCGAGGAAGCGCGGGCGCTGCTGGCGCGCGCCGTGGCGCTGGCCGCGCCGGGCGGCGTGGTGGTGGCCTGCCAGGCCAACAACGAGGGCGCGCGCTCCGGCGAGGACGACCTGCAGCAACTGGCCGGACTCGGCGGCAAGCTGACCAAGCACCACTGCCGGGTGTACTGGACCGCGCCGCTGCAGGGTGGCCACGACGCCGCGCTGCAGCAGCGCTGGGCGAAGCTGGATACGGTGCGGCCGATCCTGGACGGGCGCTTCCATAGCCGCCCGGGCGTGTTCGCCTGGGATCGCATCGACCCGGCCTCGGCGCTGCTGGCCGAGCACCTGCCGGCCGAGCTGCGCGGCCGTGCCGCCGATCTC
Source organism: Xanthomonas protegens (assembly GCF_038442435.1). NCBI lineage: Bacteria > Pseudomonadati > Pseudomonadota > Gammaproteobacteria > Lysobacterales > Lysobacteraceae > Xanthomonas > Xanthomonas protegens. Next base: position 117,667 of record NZ_JAQJCQ010000012.1, read on the forward strand.
GGCGCCGGCTACGGCTACCTGTCGGCCGAACTGCTGGCGCGCTGCCCGCAACTGACCGCGCTGGACCTGTTCGAGGCCGACGCACGCGCGCTGGCGCTGGCGCGCGCCAACCTGGCGCAGGCGCCGGCCGGGACGACGCTGGGCTTCCACTGGCACGACGTGACCACCGGACTGCCGGGGCAGTACGACGTCATCGTCAGCAATCCGCCGTTCCATGCGCCGGGGCGGATGGAGCGGCCGGACATCGGCCGGCGCTTCATCGCGGTGGCGGCGCAGGCGCTGGCGCCCGGCGGGCGGCTGTTCCTGGTCGCCAACCGCCATCTGCCCTACGAGGCGGTGCTCGATGCCAGTTTCGGGGAGACCGAGGTGCTCGCCACCCGCGACGGCTTCAAGCTGATCCATGCGGTGCGCAGCCGCGCTGGAGCGCGCCGATGAAGCTGGTCAAGCACCTGGCCAACCTGGGCTACGGCAGCCGCAAGCAGGTGGCGCTGATGTTCCGCGAGGGCCGCATCACCGACGCCGAGGGCGAGGTGCTGTATGCCGACGACCAGGTGCCGCACGCGGCGATCCGGGTCGACGGCGAGCCGCTGGACCCGCCGCCCGGGCTGATCCTGGCGCTGCACAAGCCGGTCGGCTACACCTGCTCGACCAAGGATCCGGGACGCATCGTCTACGACCTGCTGCCGCCGCGCTTCCGCCTGCGCTCGCCGCTGCTGTCCACGGTGGGGCGGCTGGACCGCGACACCAGCGGCCTGCTGCTGATGACCGACGACGGCGCGCTGCTGCATCGCATCGTCTCGCCCAAGGCGCGGCTGGCCAAGGTCTACGAGGCCACCCTGGCCGAGGATCTGCGCGGCGACGAGGTCGCGCAGTTCGCCAGCGGCACGTTGATGCTCGACGGCGAGACCACGCCGCTGCTGCCGGTGCAACTGGAGACGCTGGGGCCGCGCCAGGTGCGCGTGGCCCTGCACGAAGGTCGCTACCACCAGGTGCGGCGCATGTTCGCCGCCGTCGGCAACCACGTGGCCGCGCTGCACCGCAGCCGCATCGGCGGCTTCGGCCTGGACGATCTGCCCTCGGGGCAGTGGCGGGTGCTGGAGGCGGCGGACGTGGCGGTGCTGTTTGAGGGCCGGGATTAGGGAGTCGGGATTAGGGATTGGCAAAAACGCGTGGCGCCACGCACCGTCGCAAATCCCGCTTCTACGAATCCCCAATCCCCAATCACGAATCCCGACTCTCAACCGCCCGCTTCCAGCCCTCCAGCCCCAGTTTCTCCAGGGTCTGCAGATTGCGCTCGACGATCACGTCCGCGTCAGGGAACGCGGCCACTGCGCGTTCCACGCTGTCCTCGCGCAGCAGGTGCAGGGTGGGGTAGGGCGCGCGGTTGGTGTAGTTGCCGATGTCGTCCGGCGCGGTGCCGGCGAACTGGTACTGCGGATGGAAACTGGCCACCTGCAGCACGCCCTGCAGATCCAGTGCCTCGACCGCGGCGTCGGCGTTGTCGAGGAAATCGTTGTAGTCGAGGAACTCCTGCAGCACGTCCGGGTGCACGATCAGCGTGGTGTCGATCTGCTCGGCCGGGGTGTCGCGCAGCAGCACCAGTTCCTCGGCCAACTGTTCGAGCAGCGCCTCGGGCGTACTGGCGTCGCTGAGCACGTAGCGGATCTGCTGCTTGACGTGCACCGCCTTGGCGAAGGGGCACAGGTTCAGGCCGATCACCGCGCGTTCCAGCCAGCGGCGGGTGTCGCCCAGGTAGTCGGGCGCGTCGCCAGGAGTCTCGTCGTGCATCGGTCGCGGAAATCGCCTAGGGAAGGTGCAGGCGATTGTAGGCGGTGTCCAGCCACGCCGGCGTTTCCGCGTACATCTGGCGAATCAGCTGCTTGATCAGCGGCAGCAGATCGGAGCCGTCGTTGCGGCGATGGCTAAGGATGATCGGCGAGGTGGCGTGGGCGTCGTCGAGCAGGCGGTAGTGCAGGTCGCGACGCAGCACCCGCACCGAGGCCGGGATGACGCACAGGCCCATTTCCGCGGCAACCAGGCCCAGCGCGGTCTGCAGTTCGCGCACTTCTTGCACCGCCAGCGGACGGACGCCGCGGTCGCGCAGCAGCGACAGCACCTGGTCGGCGAAGCTCGGCCGCGGCTGGCTGGGGTAGACGATCAGGCGCTGCGCAGTGAGCGCGTCGGGCGTCAGCGGGGTGTCGGAGGCGGCCAGCGGATGCTCCATCGGCAGCGCGACCACCAGACGTTCCTCGCGCAACACGAAGCGCTCCACCGTGTCGTCGTCGTGGCGGATGCGGCCGATGCCCAGGTCGATGCGGCCGGTCTTCAGCGCCTCGATTTGTTCGCCGGACATCAGTTCCAGCAGGCGGATGTCCAGGTCCGGGCGCTGCTGGCGCAGCCGCCGTACCAGCATCGGCAGGCCGCCATACAGCGCGGAGGCGACGAAGCCGATGGCGAACACGCGCTGCTCGCTACGGCCGAGCCGACGCGCGGCGTCCTGCATCTGCTCGACCCGGCCCAGCACCTGCAGCGCTTCCTCGTAGAACAGCTTGCCGGCGTCGGTCAGCCGCAGCGGGCGGCTGCTGCGCACGATCAGCCGCGTGCCCAGTTGCTCCTCCAACTGCTGGATCTGCCGGCTCAGCGGCGGCTGCGCGATGTGCAGCAGCTCGGCGGCGCGGGTGAAGTTGCGCTCGCGGGCGACGGCGACGAAGTAGCGGAGTTGGCGCAGGTCCATTGGGAGTCCGTGCTCGTTCGAAGTATGTTGCGCCGCAGTAAAGTCAGAGATGAAGCGGTTCGCGCGGACAAAATACCAAAAAGGTATGGAAGGAGACCGATAGAGTCTTGGACGTGGCCACGCGGCCGGAGCAGTGTGGCCCGCATGGACCCGTTGCCGACCCCCACCCGCCGTACCGCCCCCACCGTCGAACGTGTCGAGACCCTGCTGCTCGACCTGCCGACCATCCGCCCGCACCGCCTGTCGGTGGCGACCATGCAGGGGCAGACCCTGATGCTGGTGCGCCTGCACTGCTCCGATGGCGTGGTCGGCCTGGGCGAAGGCACCACCATCGGCGGCCTGGCCTACGGCGCGGAAAGCCCGGAAGGCATGAAGCTGGCGATCGACCGCTACCTGGCGCCGCTGCTGGCCGGCGCCGACGCCACCGCCGTGCAGGCGCTGATGCAGCGTATCGGCAAGCAGGTCAAGGGCAACCATTTCGCCAAGTGCGCGGTGGAGACCGCGCTGCTGGACGCGCAGGGCAAGCGCGTCGGCCTGCCGCTGTCCGAGTTGCTGGGGGGGCGCCTGCGCGAGCGCCTGCCGGTGGCCTGGACCCTGGCCTCGGGCGACACCGCGCGCGACATCGCCGAGGCCGAGCAACTGCTGGACCAGCGCCGGCACCAGGTGTTCAAGCTAAAGATCGGCGCGCGGCCGCCGGCCGAGGACATCGCCCACGTGGCCGCGATCAAGCGTGCGCTGGGTGCGCGCGCCGCGGTGCGGGTCGACGTCAACATGGCGTGGAGCGAGGCCGAGGCGGTGCGCGCGCTGCCGGCGCTGGCCGATGCCGGCTGCGAGCTGGTCGAGCAGCCTGTGGCCTCGCGCGAGGCGATGCAGCGGCTGATGCAGCGCTTCCCGCTGGCGTTGATGGCCGACGAGATCCTGGCCGGGCCGGAGAGCGCGTTCCTGGCCGCGCGGGCACCGGCGGCCGACGTGTTCGCAGTGAAGATCGAGCCGTCCGGCGGGCCGATCGCCGCGCAGAAGGTCGCCGCCATCGCCGAGGCGGCCGGCATCGGCCTGTACGGCGGCACCATGCTGGAAGGGCCGATCGGCACCATCGCCTCGGCGCAGGTGTTCGCCACCTTCCCGCAACTGCAGTGGGGCACCGAACTGTTCGGGCCGCTGCTGCTCACCGAGCACCTGCTGACCGAGCCGCTGCGCTACGCCGATTTCCACCTGCAGTTGCCCACCGGCCCCGGCCTGGGCATCGCGCTGGACGAGGCGCAGGTGCAGGCCTTCCGCCGCGATCGCGGCCGCAGCGTGGTGGCGGTCAGCGCCACCGCGGAGGACTGACCATGCTGTTCCACGTGACCATGGATGTGAACCTGCCCGCCGACATGCCGCCCGAGCGTGCCGAGCAGCTCAAGCGCGAAGAAAAGGCGCGCTTCCAGGCGCTGCAGCGCGACGGGCGTTGGCGGCACATCTGGCGGGTGGTCGGGCAGTACGCCAACGTCAGCATCTTCGACGTGGCCGACAACGCCGAACTGCACGCGCTGCTGCTGTCGCTGCCGTTGTTCCCCTACATGCGCATCGCGGTCACGCCGCTGTGCCGCCACCCCTCGTCGCTGTACGAGGACGATCGCTAGTTCCGCTGCGGACGCTCCCTCGGGAGGGGACGTGTCTCGGCCGCCATCGCCACCACGAGAAAGGAAGGGCATCACCATGAGCGTCAAGATCTTCGCCACCCCCGATGTGCAGGCGTTCCTGCGCCAGGTCAGCGGGCTGGACATGCCGGGCGGCGCGCCGCGGGTGAAGCAGATCGTGCACCGCGTGCTCTCGGATCTGTTCCGCAGCATCGACGAGTTGGAGATCACCCCCGACGAATACTGGGCGGCGATCGCCTGGCTCAACGACCTGGGCGCGGCCGGGCAGGCCGGGCTGATCTCGCCCGGGCTGGGCCTGGACCACTTCCTGGATCTGCGCCTGGACGCCATCGACGCGGCGCTGGGCATCGACAATCCGACCCCGCGCACCATAGAAGGACCGCTGTACGTGGCCGGCGCACCGGTGGCGCACGGCTTCGCCCGGCTCGACGACGGCAGCGACGAAAACGGCCACACCCTGGTCATGCACGGTACCGTGTACGGCGCCGACGGCCGCCCGCTGCCCGGCGCCAGCGTCGAGGTCTGGCATTGCGACACGCGCGGCTTCTATTCGCACTTCGACCCCACCGGCAAGCAGGCGCCGTTCAACATGCGCCGCACGATCATCGCCGATGCCCAAGGCCGCTACCGCTTCCAGAGCATCGTGCCCAAAGGCTACGGCGTGCCGCCGGGCAGCCCGACCGAACGCCTGCTGTTCGCGCTCGGCCGGCATGGCCAGCGTCCGGCGCACATCCACTTCTTCATCGGTGCCGACGGCCACCGCAAGCTGACCACGCAGATCAACATCGCCGGCGATCCATTGGTCGACGACGACTTCGCCTACGCCACCCGCGACGGCCTGGTGCCGGCGATCGTCGAGCACAGCGACCCGGCCAGCATCGCCGCCAACGGCGTGGACGGTCCGTTCGCCGAGATCGCCTTCGATTTCCACCTGACCCCGCTGGTCGACGGCGTCGACAACCAGGCCAATCCGGCGCGTCGCCGCGCAGCCGCCTAGCCGAGTTCGCGCCGCGGCCACGGTGCGGCCGCGGCGCAGCAACACCACCGTCTTCAGTTCCTGGCACTCCGCTGCCGCCGCCGCTTCCGGGGGCGGTACGGACCCCTGCGCGTCGCCTGCCGGCGGCCGCATCCACGCATCGGCTCGGAGGGAGGGCCCGATCATGCAGCAGTTCGCACATCCAACGCGCCGCAGGGCGCAGCGGCAGGGCACGCCACGCTGGACCACGCTGCTGTGGACCGTGGCGGCGGTTTCGGGCGGTGCAGCCGCCAACAATGGCGTCGCCTTGCCCGGCTACGGCGCGCAGACCCAGGGGCTGGCCGGCACGTCGATCGCCCTGCCGCTGGACGCGGCGGCGTCGGCCAACAACCCGGCCGGCATGGGCGCGGTCGGCGACCGCGTCGATGCCGACCTCACCCTGATTTCAGCGCCGGTGCGCAGCCAGGTCGGCGCTGCCCGCTACAAGGACGATGCGCTGATCCCGGTGCCGACCGCCGGCTACAACCGGCAACTCAACGACGACCTGAGCCTGGGCGTGTCGGTGTTCGGCCATGGCGTGGCGCTCGACTATGGCGCCCCGGTCTACGGCAGCCACGACACGCTGTCCAAGCTGCAGCAGGTGGTGCTGGCGCCGACCCTGGCCTGGCGCGTGGGCGAGCACCAGTACCTGGGCGTCTCGCCGCGGCTGGCCTACCAGCGCCTGCACATCGCCGGCCTGGAGGGGATCGGCTTCCAGTCGGCCGGTGCCGACGCCGCGTACGGCTATGGCGTGGCGCTGGGCTGGTACGGCCAACTGGCGCCGGGGTTGAATGCCGGCGTCACCTGGTCCAGCCGCATCCGCTTCGGCCGCCTGCAGCGCTACCGCGGACTGCTGCCGGACGGCCGCCTGGATCTGCCGCAGCAAGCCGGTGCCGGCCTGGCCTGGCAGCCCACCGCGGCGCTGACCCTGGCCGCCGACTGGCTGTGGATCGACTGGACCGGCGAGCGCGCCTATGGCAATCGCATCGACCAGGGCGGGGCGCTCGGCGATGCGGACGGCCCCGGCTTCGGCTGGCGCAGCCAGCGCATCGTCCGGCTCGGCGCCGACTACCGGCTCAACGATGCCTGGTCGCTGCGGCTTGGCTACGCGCGCGCCAGCCAGCTCATTCCCGACAGCCAGGCGCAGCTCGCGGTGCTGGCGCCGTTGGCGCAGTACCGCCACTACGCGCTGGGCGCGACCTGGCGGCTGTCGCCGCAGCTGTCGCTGACCGGCAGCGTCACCCACGCTCCGGGCGGTTCGGTCGCCAGCGGCGGGGTGCAGGCCGGGACCCGCGATCTGACCTATCTCAATTTCGGCCTCGGCTGGACCTTCCGCTGAGCCACACGGAGACGATCCCATGCAAACCTATCTGCTGCTGCACGGTTCCTGGCACGACGGCCACGCCTGGGACGGCGTCGCGACCCATCTGCGCGCGCACGGGGTGCAGGTGCATGCACCGACCATCGCCGGGCATGGCGCCGGCGCCGACAAGCGCGTCTCGCACGCCGACTGCGTGGCCTCGGTGGTGGACTACGTGCGCCGCCACGACCTGCGCGACCTGGTCGTGCTCGGCCACAGCTGGGGCGGCAGCATCGTGCAGCGCCTGGCCGAGGAGGAGCCAGAGCGCTGCAAGCGGCTGATCTTCCACAATGCCTTCGTGCTGCGCGACGGCGAGGCGCTGTTCAACCTGCTGCCGCCGCACTACCAGGGATTGTGGAAGAACGCGGTCGATGCCGACGGCGGCATCATGCTGCCGTTCCCGATCTGGCGCGACGGCTTCATCGGCGACGTCGATCTGGCGCTGGCACAACAGGCCTACGCGCAACTGAGCCCGACCCCGGCGCGCAGCCATTTCGACGCGGTGCCGCTCAAGCGCTTCCACGAACTGCAGATTCCGCGCAGCTGGCTCTACGCCACCGACGACGTGGCACTGCCGCCGGGCGAATACGGCTGGCATCCGCGGCTGAGTGCGCGCCTGGGCCCCTACCGCCTGGTCAGCCTGCCGGGCAGCCACGAAGTGTGTTTCAGCGCGCCTGCGCTGCTGGCCGAGAAAATCCTGCTGGCCGGCCGCGACTGACATTCCCCACCGGAGACTCAAGATGAATCCTGCATCCCCCCTGCGCATCGGCATCGTCGGCGGCGGCATCGCCGGCGTCGGCCTGGCCCTGGGCCTGTGCCGTCACCGCCATCTCGACGTGCAACTGTTCGAATCGGCACCGGCCTTCGGCGAAATCGGAGCCGGCGTCTCGTTCGGCCCCAACGCGGTACGCGCGCTGGCCGGCCTGGGCATGGGCGAACCCTATGCCGAACTCGCCGATCGCACACCCGCGCCCTGGCAGGACGTGTGGTTCGAATGGCGCCGTGGCGAGGACGCGCGGCTGCTGGGGCAGACCGTGGCGCCCGGCGTCGGCCAGTCGTCGGTGCATCGCGCCGACTTCCTCGATGCGTTGGCCACGCGCCTGCCGTTCGGGCTGGCCAGGTTCGGCAAGCGCGCGGTCGCCGTTGAGCAGGACGCCGACGTGGCGCGCGTTCGCTTCGCCGATGGCAGCCAGTACGAAGGCGACGTGCTGATCGCCGCCGACGGCATCAAGTCCGCCATGCGTGGCGAGGTGCTGCGTGCCCTCGGCCATGCACCGGCCGAACCGCGTTTCACCGGCACCTGCGCCTATCGCGGCCTGATCGACGCCGCGCGGCTGCGCGCCGCCTTCGCCGCCCGCGGCGTGGACGCACACCTGGTCGACGTGCCGCAGATGTTGCTGGGCCTGGACGCGCACATCCTGACCTTCCCGGTGAAGCAGGGCCGGCTGATCAACGTGGTCGCCTTCGTCTCCGACCGCAGCGACCCGGCGCCGCAATGGCGCGCCAGCCAGGCCTGGGTGCGCGAGGCCAGCCGCCGCGAGATGCTGGAGGCGTTCGCGCACTGGGGCGAGGCGGCGCGTACGCTGCTGGAGTGCATCGACACGCCCACGCACTGGGCGCTGCACGATCTGGCCGAGCTGCCCGGCTACGTGCACGGGCGGCTGGCGCTGATCGGCGATGCCGCGCACGCGATGCTGCCGCACCAGGGCGCCGGCGCCGGACAAGGGCTGGAGGACGCCTATCTGCTCGCGCAACTGCTGGCCACGCCCGGCCTGACGCGCGGCGACCTGCCGGCCCTGCTGCAGGTCTACGAGCGCCTGCGCCTGCCGCGCGCCTGCCGCGTGCAACGCACCTCGCGCGAGGCCGGCGCGCTGTACGAACTGCGCGATCCGCAGGCCGGCGCCGACGATACGCGGCTGGCGCAGACGCTGGCGCAGCGCTTCGACTGGATCTGGGAGCACGATTTCGACGCGGAGGTTGCGCAGGCGCGGCGCATGCTGGCCGCAGGTGTCACCGCGGGCGGTTAGACAGGGATTGCGGTGGTCCGCGTTTGGCGCACACGGCGCGGAGACGGTGGTTTGGCTGGGGTGTGCCGGCTCGTTGCGATGCGCCGTATGCGGTCGCGTCGCCCTCCGTACCCGGAGGAGGGCGGCGCGACCGCATCGCTTTCATGCATTGCAACGGCCGGGAGGCGTTCCGGTTCCGGTTGCCATGCAGGACGCCCGTGTCCGCGCTGACCGGATGGCGTGCGCAGGTCGCGACGTTGCGCGCACGTCGCTGTGGCGCGCAGCCCTCGAAGGCGAGGTGATACGCAGCCACGTGCACTCACGCATCACCGGCGACGACATAGTGCGCTCGAGGCAAGAAGATCCGTCGCCACACGGTGGTCGTCTTGCACCTGGCAGCGACGTGCGCGCGAAGCGTCTGCGCGGCGGCCTCAGTCGCGGAAATTGTCGAACTGCAGCGGCAGCTCGAAATCGCTCTTCTTCAGCAGCGCGATCGCGTCCTGCAGGTCGTCGCGCTTCTTGCCGCTGACCCGCAGCTTGTCGCCGTTGATCTGCGCTTCCACCTTGAGCTTGGCTTCCTTGAGCGTGGCCACGATCTTCTTGCCCAGCTTCTGCTCGATGCCCTGCTTGACCGTGATCTTCTGCCGCGCACCGGCGAGATTGGTCTCCACGTCGCCGAACTCCAGGCAGCGCACGTCGATGCCGCGGGCCAGCAGGCGCGCGCGCAGGATGTCGGTCATCTGCTTGACCTGGAAATCGCTGGGCGCGGACTGGGTGATGACCTGGTCGTCCAGTTCGAACTTGGCGTCGACGCCCTTGAAGTCGAAGCGCGTCGACAGTTCGCGGTTGGCCTGGTCGACGGCATTGGTCAGTTCGTGCTTGTCGACTTCGGACACGATATCGAAGGAAGGCATGGGCAAGTCCTCGGCAAAGATGCCTATCGTAAGACGTGCGGGTCGTGCATGGGGCATGCGTGTGGTTAGGGTGGGGATTGGAGATCGGGGATTCGCAGAGGTGCCCTCTGCCGATGCGACAGGCGCGCCGCCCTCGCGCGCCGTCGTAGGAGCGGCTTCAGCCGCGACGAGGGTGTCCTCGCATGACGGTCGCGGCTGATCCCGCAAAAGGCGACAAGAGCCGCTCCTGCGGGACAGCGCGATGCCTGGCAAAAGCAGGTGATCGGATGTGTCTTGAAGTCGCTCTCTCGGAAAGCTGTGTCAGCCGATAGCGCCGGCTGGAGGTATGTGGGAGGGACTTCAGTCCCGACGCCATGGCCTCCGGCACCACGCACACCACCGATCGCGGCGATAATGCGTCGATGCCCAACTCCCGTTCCAATGCCGCCGCCGCTGCGTGGATGATCGCCGCGGTCGCGTTCTTTTCGCTGATGGATGCGTCCATGAAGCAGCTCAGCACGCATTACCCGGCGCTGCAGGTGGCGGCGTTGCGCGGCGGAGCGTCGCTGCCGTTCGTGCTGGTGTGGGTGCTGGCCAGCGCCGGGCCGCGCGCGATCTGGCCGGTGCGCTGGGGCTTGCACCTGCTGCGCGGCGTGCTCGGCATCGCCATGATCGGCTGCTTCGCCTGGGCCTTGCGCAGCCTGCCGCTGTCCACCGCCTACACCATCTACTTCGTCGCGCCGCTGCTGGTGGCGGCGCTGTCGGTGCCGCTGCTCGGCGAATACGTGGGGCCGCGGCGCTGGGCGGCGATCGGCGTCGGCCTGGTCGGCGTGCTGGTGGTGCTGCGCCCCGGCATGGACGGCTTCGTCTCGCTGCCGGGGCTGATGGTGCTGCTGGCGGCCATCGCCTACGCGGTCGCCTCGGTGCTGGTCAGCCTGCTGGCGCGCACCGATACGTCGCAGTCGCTGGTGGTGTGGTTCCTGCTGATCATGGCGCTGGGCGCCGGCGCGTTGGCGCTCCCGGACTGGACCCCGCTGCGTGCGGCCGACACCGGCTGGATCGCCGGCATGGGCCTGGCCGGGGCGCTGGGCCAAGTGGCGTTGACCCAGGCGTTCCGCCGTGGCGACGCCTCGCTGGTCGCGCCGCTGGAGTATAGCGGCCTGTTGTGGGTGATTCCCTGGGACTGGCTGCTGTGGCGCAAGCTGCCCGACGCCTGGACCTGGGTGGGCGGGGCGATCATCGTCGCCAGCGGCCTGTACCTGCTGCACCGCGAGCGGATCCGCGCGGTGGCGCATCCGCCGCCGCAGGCGCGGCCCTAGCCCACTCCGCAATGCGCGCCTACGTTAGAATCGAATGGAATAACGCACGCCATCCTGGCCTGCTAGGCTTTGCGCCCCCCGTCGCTGCCGGTCCCGCGCGTTGATCCAGTTCGAGCGCCTGCACAAGTCCTATTCCGTCGCCGGCCAGCCGGTCGTGGCGCTGCATCCGCTCGACCTGCGCATCGAGGCCGGCGAGGTGTTCGGCATCATCGGCCATTCCGGCGCCGGCAAGTCGACCCTGATCCGGCTGATCAACCGGCTCGAAGAGCCCAGCGGCGGGCGCCTGATCATTGACGGCGAAGACGTCACCGCGCTGGATCGCGCCGGGCTGCGCACGCTGCGCCAGCGCGTGGGCATGATCTTCCAGCACTTCAACCTGCTGTCCTCGCGCACGGTCGCCGGCAACGTCGCATTCCCGCTGGAACTGGCCGGCACGCCGCGCGCGGAGATCGACGCTCGGGTGGCCGAGCTGCTGGAGCGGGTGGGGCTGGCCGCGCATGCGGGCAAGTACCCGGCGCAGCTGTCGGGCGGGCAGAAGCAGCGCGTCGGCATCGCCCGCGCCCTGGCCACGCGCCCGCGGATCCTGCTGTGCGACGAGGCCACCAGCGCGCTGGACCCGCAGACCACCGCCTCGGTGCTGGCGCTGCTGGCGCAGATCAACCGCGAGCTGGGCCTGACCATTGTGCTGATCACCCACGAGATGGAAGTGATCCGCCGCGTCTGCGACCGCGTGGCGGTGCTCGATGCCGGGCATCTGGTCGAGAGCGGGCCGGTCACCGAGGTGTTCCTGCATCCGCAGCATCCAACCACCAAGCGCTTCGTGTCCGAGGCCGAGCACGTCGACGAGGCCGAGCTGTACCGCGATTTCACCGCCGTGGACGGGCGCATCCTGCGGCTGACCTTCCTCGGCACCGACACCTACGCGCCGCTGCTCGGGCGCATCGCCCGCGCTACCGCGGTGGACTACAACATCCTGTCCGGGCGCATCGACCGGATCAAGGACACCCCTTACGGCCAACTGACCGTGGCCCTGGTCGGTGGCGACATGGATGCGGCGCAGGCCGCCTTCGTCGCCGCTGGCGTGCATGTGCAGGAGCTGCGCCGATGAGTCCGATCGCCACCGCCGCCGCAGGCTTCTTCCGCAATCTCGATGCCGGCAAATGGAGCGAGATCGGACGGGCGACCGTCGACACCCTGCTGATGCTCGGCGGTTCGCTGCCGCTGACCCTGCTGATCGGCCTGCCACTGGGCGTGCTGCTGTTCCTGACCGGCCCGCGCCAGACCCACCAGAAGCCGCTGCTGTACGGCAGCCTGGCGCTGGTGATCAACGTGCTGCGCTCGGTGCCCTTCATCATCCTGATGATCGCAATGATTCCGCTGACGCTGTGGGCGATGGGCACCTCGCTGGGCGTGCGCGGCGCGATCCTGCCGCTGGTGGTGGGCGCGGCGCCGTTCTACGCGCGGCTGGTGGAGACCGCACTGCGCGAAGTGGACCGCGGCGTGGTCGAGGCCAGCCTGGCGATGGGCGCGACCACCTGGCAACTGGTGACGCGGGTGCTGCTGCCGGAAGCGCGGCCGGGCCTGATCGCCGGCGCCACGGTGACCACGATCGCCCTGATCGGCTTCACCGCCATGGGCGGCGCGATCGGCTCCGGCGGCCTCGGCGACCTGGCCTACCGCGACGGCTACCAGCGTTCGCATGCCGACGTGGCCCTGGTGACCGTGGTGATCCTGCTGTTGCTGGTGCAGGCGCTGCAGATGCTCGGCGACCGCCTGGTCGCGCACTACAGCCGGCGCTGATGTCCTGCGTGCCGCGGTAGGAACGGCTTCAGCGCGCGCCCTACCGGTGGAGCGGTCGCGGCTGCAGCCGCTCCTGCGCGCATGGATCGCCCCGCCTGCACGGCCGTCTGCTAGCGTGCACGCATCGCGGCCGCGGGTCGCGCTCCTCCACTCCCCCCGTTTCCCCGGATACCTGCCATGACCCGATTCCCGTTCCGCCTCCTGCTCGCCAGCGCCGTGCTCGCCCTCGGCGGCTGCGGCAAGCCCGATGCCGGCGCCGCCAGCGACCATCTCAGCGTCGCCGCCACTGCGGTGCCGCACGCCGAGATCCTGGAGGTGGTCAAGCCGATGCTGGAGCAGCAGGGCCTGACCCTGGACGTGCGCGTGTTCAACGACTACGTGCAGCCCAACGACCAGGTGGTGCAGAAGCAGATCGACGTGAACTACTTCCAGACCGAGCCCTACCTGCAGGCCTACAACCGCGACCGCAAGAGCGACCTGGTGACCGTGGTCGGCGTGCACATCGAGCCGTTCGGCGCCTACTCGCGCCGCTACAAGTCGCTGGACGCGCTGCCGCAGGGCGCCGACGTGGTGATCCCCAACGATCCCAGCAACAACAGCCGTGCGCTGATCCTGCTGGACAAGGCCGGGGTCATCAAGCTCAAGGACCCGAGCAATGCGCTGTCCACCCAGCGCGACATCGTCGCCAATCCCAAGCAGCTGAAGTTCCGCGAGCTGGATTCGGCGATGCTGCCGCGGGTGCTGGACCAGGTCGACCTGGCGCTGATCAACACCAACTACGCGCTCGACGCCGGCCTCAACCCGACCCGCGACGCGCTGGCCATCGAAAGCAAGGATTCGCCGTACGTGAACTTCCTGGTCGCGCGTCGCGACAACAAGGACGACCCGCGTGTGCAGAAGCTGGCCAAGGCGCTGACCAGCCCGGAAGTGAAGGCCTTCATCCAGCGCAAGTACCAGGGCGCGGTACTGCCGGCGTTCTGATCGGGCCACGCGCATGCCGCTGCTGCTGGCCATTCCGCTGGCGATCGTGATCGCACTGGCGGTGACCGCGGTGCTGTTGCCGCTGTCGCTGCTGCAGCGGTTCCGCGTGGGCACGGCGCGGCGTCAGGCGCGCGGTTGGCTGGTCGCGGTGCAACTGTGGTCGGCGCTGCTGTCCAGCGTGGTGGTGCTAGTCTTCGCTCTGATCGCCGCGCACTGGTGGCCCGGTGCGGCCACGCATGCGCTGGCCGGCTGGGGCATCGGCGTGCTGCTGGGCGCGCTCGGCATCGTCGCCACCCGCTTCGAACCGCTGCCGCACGGCCTGCACTACACACCGAACCTGTGGTTGGTGCTGGGCCTGACCGCGCTGGTGGCGGTACGCATCGGTGCCGGGCTGTGGCAGGGCTGGCGCAGTCTGGTCGATGGTGCGGCGTGGCCGACCGAGGGCTGGATGAGCCATGCCAGTCTGCTGGCCGCCGCGGCCATGCTGCTCGGCTATGCCTGCGCCTACGCCTGGCTGCTGCGGCGGCGCCTGCGCCGATTCGACCGCTACCGCGGATTCGACCGCTCGCCGCGCTGAAGGCGAGCGCGCCCGCGTGCACGCGCAATGCGGTCTCCGCTGGTCGCGCGCGCGATCCAGCGCACGCACAAAAACAAACGGGCCCTTGCGGGCCCGTTTGCGCAAACGCTGGAGACGGAACGCTTAGAAGCGCGCGCCCACGCCGAAGCTGAACAGCCACGGATCCAGCTTCAGGTCTTCGCCGGTGCCTTCGCCGGCCACCTTCAGCTCCGGACGCGAGTGCATGTAGCGCGCATCGGCACGGGCGAACCAGGTGGAGTTGATGTTCATGTCCACGCCGACGGTGCCGATGGCGCCCTTGGCGGTGTCCAGGCTGATGTGCTGGTCCGGGTTCAGGCCAGCCAGCTTCTCGTTGCTGAAGTTGGACTCGTAGTAACCGACGCCGACGAACGGACGGAACACGTTGTCCGCCTGGCCGAAGTGGTACTGGCCGCTCAGCGCGATCGGCTGCTGCTCGACGGTACCGACCTTGCCGATGCCGTCGGCCTTGACGCGGTGGTTGAACTTGTCGGCAGCGCCCCACAGTTCGACCGCCCAGTTGTCGTCGATCAGCCAGCTGGCGCTGATGGTCGGCGCCGGGCCGCCATCGACGTCGAGGCCGGCCGCCGGCTTGGAATGCGGGTCGAGCAGGGTCGCGCTGCCGACGACGGAGAAGTGCTTGCCGGAAGCGGTATCGGCATCCTGTGCGAATGCGGCGGGCGCAAACGCAAGGGCGGACACGACAGCCAGGCTCAGGATCTGAATGGACCGCATGGGGTATCTCCTCATCTTTTTCTTGTGGGGCCACGGGAGTGGGCGCGCACACCGTATCGATGAGAAGATGAATCGTCGCCGACCCTCGCCGGACGAATGCAGGCGATGTTCAGGCACTTGCGCCCGATGCTTGAAATAACGAGGTTTTAAGACTTTTGGCTGTTCATCCAGGTGCGCGCGACGTGACGACGCAGCCGCTGTTGCAGGGCCTGCCCGCGCAGATTCGTGACGATTGCCGCGTGCTTGTGCTCGGCTCCATGCCCGGTGCGGCGTCGTTGCAGCAGGCGCGTTATTACGCGCATCCACGCAATCGGTTCTGGCCGCTGATGGCCGCGCTCTGCGGCGTCGATGCGGCACTGGATGCCGAAGCGCGCATGCAGGCGCTGCACGCGGCCGGCGTGGGCCTGTGGGATGTGATCGGCCAGTGCCGACGCCGCGGCAGCCTGGACGCGGCGATCGTGCGCGGCAGCGAAATTCCCAATGCCTTGCCCGAGCGCATCGCGCAGTTGCCGCAGCTGCGCGTCATCGCCTGCAATGGCGCGGCGGCGGCGCAGGCGTTCACACGCTTCGTGCAGCCGCAATTGCCGCTGCGCGATCCGCCGCTGGTGCTGCTGGCGCTGCCGTCCAGCAGCCCGGCCAATGCCGCGTTCGCCTGGCCGCGGCTGCTGCAGGCGTGGTCGCCGCTGCAGCAGTGGCTGCGTGCGCCATCGGCCGGCGATTGAAGTGCGCCTTTAATCCCGCAGGCGGCACATGCGCGTAGGAGCGGCTTCAGCCGCGACGCGGCTGTCCCGACAACGCTATCGCGGCTGAAGCCACTCCTACGAGAGCGCGCTGCGTGGCAATAAGGCGACAACAGGTCGACGTTGCGCCGATCGATCAGCGCCGCGCGCGCAGGCGCAGCCACAGGGTCTGCAGCGCCAGCACCGCGGCCAGCAGCAAGGCCACCCACGCCGCGGTCTGCGCACCGGCCAGCGTGCTGGCGGCCTGTTTCACGTAGACCGCGGCCAGCGCCCACAGCGCCGCCGCCGCGTAGGCGAGGTTGCCGCGCATGGCCCGGTTCATGCCCAGCAGCAGTATTGCCGCCAGCGCGAACAGCACCAGGCTCCACGGCAGCATCCGCTCGGTCGAGAGCCAGCGGTAGGCCACGATCACCTGGGCGGTGTTCAGAAACGCCGCCAGCGACAGCCAGCCGGCGTGCAGCGACAGCGGCAGCCAGGCCCACAGGGTCTGGCCCGATTCGGGGGCAGGGTCGCGCGACAGCCGCAGCGCGGCCAGCAGCATCGCCGCTAGCGCGGTCCAGATCACCGCCAGCGCCAACAGGAAGTGCTGCTGCGAGAACACCGGCATCCACGCCGCCGTCAGCGCGAAGCCCAGCGCCGCCGGCGCCCGCACCTGCGCCAGCGCGCTGACGCGACGGCGCCGCGCGCTGGATTGCCACAGGCCGAAGGCCAGGTCGAGCAGGAAGATCACACCCCAGATCGCGAAGGCGTAGCCGGCGGCGACGATCAGGGTCGGGTAGCGGTCGGAGATGGCGCCGTTGGTCGGGCCGAACGCGCCACGTTGCCCGAACCAGGCGACCAGCGGCATCGCCAACGCCATCAACAGCACCAGGATCCGCATGCCCGCCCTCCGGAAATCTGCGGCGAGCCTAGCCGTGGCCCCGTGAAGGCGGCGCACCGGTGGCGGCCGCGCAACATGCGCCGGCGTACTGTCCGCCGGCAGCGGCGGCCCACGCAGGCGATCGGGCTTTTTTGCCCGCCAAAGGTTGGCGCTGCGGCTGCGGGCCGCCACAATAGGGGTTTCCCCCCTCATTAGTTGCCGGAGTTCCCCGCATGGCCGAAATCAAGGAAGCACTTGTCCCCGATATCGGTGACTACAGCGACGTCCCGGTAATCGAAGTGCTGGTGGCCGTCGGCGACACGGTGAAGAAGGACCAGAGCCTGGTCACCCTGGAATCGGACAAGGCGACGATGGAAGTGCCGTCGCCGTTCGCCGGCGTGGTCAAGGAGATCAAGGTCAAGGTCGGCGACAACCTGTCCGAGGGCAAGGTGGTGGCGCTGATCGAAGTGGCCGAGGGCGGCGCCAGTGCCGCACCCGCCGCGCCTGCGGCCGCCAAGGCCACGCCTGCGCCGGCCCAGCAGGCCGCCGCTCCGGCCGCCGCGCCCGCGCAGAACGCGGTCAAGCCGGCGCCCGCCGCGGCTGCGGCGACCGGCGTGGTCGAGGCGCGGGTGCCGGACATCGGCGACTACAGCGACGTGCCGGTGATCGAGGTGCTGGTCGCGGTCGGCGACACGGTCAAGAAGGACCAGGGCCTGGTCACCCTGGAGTCGGACAAGGCGACGATGGAAGTGCCCTCGTCGGTGGCCGGCGTGGTCAAGGAACTCAAGGTCAAGGTCGGCGACAGCCTGTCCGAGGGCAAGGTGGTGGCGCTGATCGAAGTGGCCGGCAGCGATGCCGACGCGCCGTCCGCGTCCGCGATCCAGCCCAGCGCCGAGACCGGCGGCGGCGTGGAGCCGGTGCCGACCTCGTCCGCGCCGGACAAGCTGGCCCAGCGCGAGATCGCCCAGGTCCAGGCCACGGCGCCGGCCAAGGCCGCCGCGCCGTCCGCCACCCAGAGCAGCCCGCCGGTGGCGTTCGACGCCGACAGCGTGCTGCCGCAGAAGGTGCCCTATGCCAGCCCGGCGGTGCGCGTGTTCGCCCGCGAACTCGGCGTGGACCTGTTCCAGGTCACCGGCTCGGAGCAGGGTGGCCGCATCAGCAAGGACGATGTGCAGCGCTACGTCAAGGCGGCGCTGTCCGGCGCCGCGCCGGCGGCCGCCGGTGCCGCGCCCGCCGCGGGCGGCAATGGCCTGAACCTGCTGCCGTGGCCGAAGGTGGACTTCGCCAAGTTCGGCGAGGTCGAGGTCAAGCCGCTGTCGCGCATCAAGAAGATTTCCGGTGCCAACCTGGCGCGCAACTGGGCGATGATCCCGCACGTCACCCAGTTCGAGCAGGCCGACATCACCGACCTGGAAGCCCTGCGCGTGGCGCTGAACAAGGAGAACGAGGGCGGGCCTGGTAAGGGCAGCGGCATCAAGCTGACCATGCTCGCCTTCCTGCTCAAGGCCAGCGCCGCGGCGCTGAAGCAGTTCCCCGAGTTCAACGCCTCGCTCGATGCCAGCGGCGAGAACCTGACCCTGAAGAAGTACTTCCACATCGGCTTCGCCGCCGACACGCCGAACGGGCTGGTGGTGCCGGTGATCCGCGACGTGGACAAGAAGGGCGTGGTCGAGCTGGCGCGCGAGAGCGGCGAGCTGGCCAAGAAGGCGCGCGACGGCAAGCTGGGCCCGGCCGACATGAGTGGCGGCTGCTTCTCGATCAGCTCGCTCGGCGGCATCGGCGGCACCGCCTTCACCCCGATCGTCAATGCGCCGGAAGTGGCGATCCTGGGCGTGTCCAAGTCGTCGATCCAGCCGGTCTGGAACGGCAAGGAGTTCGCGCCCAAGCTGCTGCTGCCGCTGTCGCTGAGCTACGACCACCGCGTCATCGACGGCGCCGCCGCCGCGCGCTTCACCACCTACCTGAGCCAGGTGCTGGCGGACATGCGCCGCGTGCTGCTGTAAGCCCTGTCGTCACGGCGCCGCGTCCGTCGCGGTGCCGGTTTTCCCCCACCTGCGCGCGCCGCCTGTCTGCGCGGTCGCGCCGACGAACTGCAAACGCCCACCGCCGCGGCGATGGGCCACAGGAGAAGCTGCATGGCGGTCATTGAGGTCAAGGTCCCGGATATCGGCGACTACAGCGACGTTCCGGTCATCGAGGTGCTGGTCGCCGTCGGCGACACGGTGAAGAAGGACCAGGGCCTGGTGACGCTGGAGTCGGACAAGGCCACGCTGGAAGTGCCGTCCGCGGCCGCCGGCGTGATCAAGGAGCTGAAGGTCAAGCTCGGCGACACCCTGTCCGAGGGCGCGGTGATCGCGCTGCTGGAGACCGCCGACGGCGCCGCTGCGGCGCCCGCCGCGGCCCCGGCCGAGGTGCCGGCCAGCAAGCCGCCGGTGGCGCCGTCGCACCGCGCGCCGGCCGAGCCGCCGGCGCCCAAGCCGGCGCTGTCCAGCGGCAAGCCCGCCGACATCGAATGCAAGATGGTGGTGCTCGGCGCCGGTCCCGGCGGCTACACCGCCGCGTTCCGTGCCGCCGACCTGGGCCTGGACACGGTGCTGATCGAGCGCTACGCCAGCCTCGGCGGCGTCTGCCTCAACGTCGGCTGCATTCCGTCCAAGGCGCTGCTGCATGCGGCCGCGGTGATCGACGAGGTCGCCCATGCCGGCGATTTCGGCGTGGACTTCGGCAAGCCGAAGATCACCCTGGACAAGCTGCGCGAGTACAAGGAAAAGGTGGTCGGCAAGCTCACCGGCGGCCTTGCCAGCATGGCCAAGCAGCGCAAGGTGCGCACCGTCACCGGCGTGGCCAGCTTCGTCTCGGCCAACGAGCTGGAGATCGTCGGCGCCGACGGCAAGACCCAGTTGCTGCGCTTCGAGCACTGCATCGTCGCCGCAGGCTCGCAGGCGGTGAAGCTGCCGAATTTCCCGTGGGACGACAAGCGGGTGATGGACTCCACCGACGCGCTGGAACTGCAGGAGATCCCCAAGACCCTGCTGGTGGTCGGCGGCGGCATCATCGGCCTGGAAATGGCCACCGTGTACAGCGCGCTGGGCAGCAAGGTCACCGTGGTCGAGTTCATGGACCAGCTGATGCCGGGCGCGGACAAGGACCTGGTCAAGCCGCTGGCCGACCGCTTGAAGAAGCAGGGCGTGGAGGTCCATCTCAAGACCAAGGCGGCCGAGGTCAAGGCCGACAAGAAGGGCATCACCGTGACCTTCGAGGCCGCCACCGCGGGCGAGACGCCGGCGCTGGCCGCCACCACCTACGACCGCGTGCTGGTCGCGGTGGGTCGCTCCCCCAACGGCAAGAAGATCGGCGCCGACAAGGCCGGCATCAACGTCACCGAGCGCGGTTTCATTCCGGTCGACCGGCAGATGCGCACCAACGTGCCGCACATCTTCGCCATCGGCGACATCGTCGGTAACCCGATGCTGGCGCACAAGGCCACCCACGAGGGCAAGCTGGCCGCGGAAGTGGCCGCCGGCGAGAAGAAGGAGTGGGTGGCGCGGGTGATCCCGTCGGTGGCCTACACCAACCCGGAAATCGCCTGGGTCGGCGTCACCGAGACCGAGGCCAAGGCCAAGGGGCTGAAGGTCGGCGTGGCGAAGTTCCCGTGGGCGGCCAGCGGCCGCGCCATCGGCATCGGCCGCACCGAGGGCTTCACCAAGCTGATCTTCGACGAGGAGACGCACCGCATCATCGGCGGCGCGATCGTCGGCGTGCATGCCGGCGACCTGCTGGCCGAGATCGGCCTGGCGATCGAGATGGGCGCGGAGGCCGAGGACATCGGCCACACCATCCACGCGCATCCGACCCTGAGCGAGTCGGTCGGCATGAGCGCCGAGGTCTACGACGGCACCATCACCGACCTGTACATCCCCAAGAAGAAGTGATGCCCGCGCGACCGTGCCGCCATGTGCGGTGCGGTCGCCGCGGTGGTGAATCGACGTATGGGAGGTCGCCGTGGGGCAGGACAATCTGTGTCCCGAACTGCAGGCGCTGTTGCAGCGCGAACTGGCCAGCGGCAACCGCATCGCCGAGCCGCCGCGCCGGACCGACTGGCCGCATCCGGGCTCGGTCTTCGTGTCGCTGAAGCGCGACCTGCGCAGCGACGTGGCGGCGCTGCCGGCGATGGTGCAGCATGCGATCTGCACCGATCCGCACTACGGCTGGCACGACGAGTGCTACTGCACGACGCACCAGCATCTGCTGGTGGCGGGGGCGACCAAGCCGCCCTGAGCGTGTATCGGCTGCCGCCAAGCGGCTGCCGCCACCCCGGCTATCTGCCACAGACCCGTTAAACGACAGAACCCCGCATCGCTGCGGGGTTCTGCATGACGCTCCTCGCGGGTCCCGGGTCCCGGGTCCCGGGTCCCGAAACAATCAGAACGCGAAGGTCACGCCCGCGACCGGGCCCTTGAACTCCTGCTTCAGGCCGACGCTGGCGTTGTCGCGCTTGCGGTCCACGTCCAGCTTGAACCAGTCGTAGCCGGCGAAGATGCCGAAGTTGCGGGTGAAGCGGTACTCGACGATGGCGTTGGCGCGGCTCAGGTCGCCGTCGTAGTCGCCGAAGTCGCCCCACTTGGTGTTGAGGTACTGGCCCTGGATGTTGAACAGCCAGTGCTCGCTCGGATGTGCGGTGAAGCGCACGCCGACCACCGGCGCAGCGCCATCCTCGCTCTCGTCCAGGAAGGTGCCGGTGTAGACCGGGCCCAGGTCGGCGTAGGCATTGGACTGCACCTTGGCCCACTCGGCACCGATCTGCAGGCCCATGCTGAACTGCGGGTTGTCGATCACCGAGTAGTCGTACACCAGGCTGGCCACCTGGTACTTCAGCTCGCCCTTGACGAAGCTGCCCGACGGCACGGTCACGCCGCCCAGGCTGACGTCCTGGCCCAGCTCTTCGCGACGGTCCTTGTCGAACTTGAAGTAGTCGAAGATCAGGCGCTGGCGGGTGCTGAGGCGGAACACGCCGTCCACGCGCGGCTCCCATTCCTTGCCGCCGAAATTGAAGTCCTGCGAGCCGGAAATGGCGTTGCCGTTGATCACGGCGTTGCCGCGCAGGGTGTTGTCGTTGTCCACGTTCATCGCGCCGACGCGCAGGGTGAAGCGGTCGTCGCCGTCTTCGGCGTGGGCGGGCAGTGCGTAAGCGGCGGCGAGCGCGCACGGCAGTGCCAGGGCAAGCAAGTGTTTCATGGGGGACAAGCTCCGTCGTCTTGGGATTTTTTTGGATGGGGCGTCGATGGCAGGGCCACCGCGTGCCGTCACTATCCTTAAATTTGCGTCCACCATTCGTGAAAGTATGGTGGCGCGGGCCGCCACGCCCGTCCCAGAACGCGCAACGAAAAGAGCCCCGGGAGGACCGGGGCTCGGTGGGTCTGCGCTGTGGGCCGACGAGGATGGGCGCAGTCCCTGTCCGATCAGACAGCGCAGTGGACAGAAAGTTCCTCCGCAAAGGCGTGCTGCAATGCCGCATTCGGCGCGGGTGGCGGGCGGTGGCCGTGTTATCGTCTACGGGCGGATGGGCATTCGGACGCGGTCAGGACCCCTGGCGGTTGTCTCGCAAATTGTCCCATTGCTATAATTCCGCGGCTCGACGGACGCGAAGACGTCCTCAATCCACCACCAATTGCAGGATTTTCTGTGCTGAACTCCGTTGATGCGGGTCGGCGGCTGATGCTGCGCGCAGCGATTTACCCGCTGGTGGCGGTGGCCGTGGTGTCCCTGCTGTTCCTGCTGCTGGGACCGAAATACGCGATGGGCGCCGCCGCAACCGGGCTGGCGACCGTGGCAGGGGGATGGCTGGCAGCCCGCACCGCGCTCAATGGCGGCGTGCAGGCGGCAGGTTCGGCGCTGGCGCGGTTGATCGTGGCCATGGTGCTGAAGTGGGTGTTGGTGTTCGCGGTGCTGGCGCTGGGCTTTGCCTGGTGGCGGTTGCCTCCTCTGGCCCTGTTGGCGGGTATCGCCGTCGGGCTGATGTTCCAGGTTCTGGCTCTGGCCAGGCGTTGATCGAATCAAGAAAAGGCTCAGGACTCATGGCGGGCGAGGCAGAAACCCCTACCTCCTACATCCAGCACCATCTGCACAACCTCACCTTCCAGGTGCAGGAAGGCGGGTTCTGGCAATTGCATGTCGACACCCTGGTGATGTCGCTGCTGATGGGCCTGCTGATGGTGTTCGGCTTCTGGCTGGCCACGCGCAAGGCCACCGCGGGCGTGCCCGGCAAGTGGCAGGCGTTCGTGGAAATCATGCTGGAGTTCGTCGACCGCCAGGCCAAGGACACCTACCACGGCACCAGCAAGCTGGTGACCCCGATCGCGATCACCCTGTTCTTCTGGATCCTGTTGATGAACCTCATCAAGATGATCCCGGCGGACTTCCTCGCGATCCCGCTGGGCTGGGCCGGCGTGCACTACTGGAAGCCGGTGCCCACCGCCGACGTCAATGCCACCCTGGGCATGTCGATCAGCGTGTTCTTCCTGATGCTGTTCTTCTCGCTGCGCTCCAAGGGCGTGGGCGGGATGACCAAGGAATTCCTCACCGCGCCGTTCGGCAAGTGGATGCTGCCGTTCAACCTGATCCTCAATATCGTCGAATGGCTGAGCAAGCCGGTGTCGCTGGCGATGCGACTGTTCGGCAACATGTTCGGCGGCGAGATCGTGTTCCTGCTGATCTGGGTGCTGGGCGGTGCCGGCATCCTCGGTGCGCTGGCCGGCGGCGCGTTCGGCTTCGGCTGGATGCTGTTCCACCTGCTGGTGATTCCGCTGCAGGCGTTCATTTTCATGATGCTGTCCATCGTGTACCTGAGCCTGGCGGAAGACAGCCACTGACGTTTCTGTTTCACGCGTTCTAAGCAACCCTTCGTTCGATTCACCATCCTCAAGCAACTTTGTTCCTGGAGAAAACCATGTACTTCGCCGTCCTGACCAACCTCGCCCAAGTCCAGAGCTCCACCGTCCTCGCCGTCGGCATCATGATCGGCCTGGCCGCGCTGGGCGCCGGCCTCGGTCTGGCCATCATGGCCGGCAAGTTCCTGGAATCGGCCGCGCGCCAGCCGGAACTGATCCCGGTGCTGCAGGTCCGCATGTTCATCACCGCCGGCCTGATCGACGCCGCGTTCATCATCAGCGTCGCGGTCGGCCTGCTGTTCGCGTTCGCCAACCCGATGATCGGCGAGTTCGTCGCGCGTCTGCCGCAGGGCGGTTGATCCCGTCGTACCGGCGTGCGGTCGCCACCGGCGGCCGCCGCTACGGATGAAGGTTCGGACGCGTCGCCGTGCTGGCGGCGCGTCCACCCCGTCACCATTGGCTGAGCGTACCCCATGAATATCGGTCTCACCCTCTTTGCCCAGGCGCTGGCGTTCGCCGGTCTGATCTGGATCGTCGCGACCAAGATCTGGCCGCCGCTGATGCAGGCCATCGAAGAGCGCCAACAGAAGATCGCCGAAGGCCTGGCCGCCGCCGATCGCAGTCAGAAGGATCTGGCGCAGGCGCAGGAAAAGGTCAACGAAGCGTTGAAGGACGCCCGCATCAAGGCCAACGAGATCATCGATCAGGCCCATGCGCGCGCCAACCAGATCGTCGAGGCGGCCAAGCACGAGGCGATCGTCGAAGCCAACCGGCAGAAGGAACTGGCCCAGGCCGAGATCGACGCCGCGGCCAACCGCGCGCGCGAAGACCTGCGTCGCCAGGTGTCGCTGCTGGCGGTGAGCGGCGCCGAGAAGCTGCTCAAGCGCGAAATCGACGCCAACGCCCACAAGGCGCTGCTCGACGAGCTGGCGGCGGAGATCTGAGATGAGCCAGGCCCTCACACTGGCGCGTCCCTACGCTCGCGCCGCGTTCGCCGCGGCCAGCGACGCCGGCAAGCTCGCGCCCTGGTCGCAGGCGCTGGCGTTCTCCGCCCAGGTCGCGGCCGACCCGCGCGTGGCCGCGCTGCTGCACAACCCGCTGCTGCAGCGGGAACAGGCGGTGTCGCTGCTGGCGCCGGAAGCGGCCGACGAGCAGTACCAGCGCTTCCTGAGCCTGCTGGCCGAAGGCCAGCGGCTGCCGCTGCTGCCGGAGATCGCCGGGCTGTACGACCAGCTGCGGGCCGAGGCCGAGCGCGTGGTGCAGGCCAACGTGACCTCCGCGACGGCGCTGAGCGATGCCGAGGTGGCCTCGCTGAAGGTGGCGCTGAAGCAGCGCTTCGGCCGCGAGGTCGAGATCACCACGGCGGTGGACGCTTCGCTGATCGGCGGCGCGGTGATCGACGCCGGCGACGTGGTCATCGACGGTTCGTTGAAAGGCAAGCTGTCGCGTCTGCAATCCGCACTGGCCCACTAAGAAACGGGAATGGCGAATAGAGAGGAGAGAACCCGGCCCGGCGGCGACGCCACCCGCGATTCCCGATTCCCCATTCCCGATTCTCAAAGAAGCTAACCACACGTCGCCATCCGCCGCTGCGCGATGGACGATCCGAAGGAAACCAAGATGGCAACCACGCTCAACCCCTCCGAAATCAGCGAACTGATCAAGAACCGCATCGAGCAGGTCAAGCTGGCCGCGGAGTCGCGCAACGAAGGTACGGTCACCAGCGTGTCCGACGGCATCGTGCGCATCTTCGGCCTGGCCGACGTGATGCAGGGCGAAATGATCGAACTGCCGAACGACACCTACGCCCTGGCGCTGAACCTGGAGCGCGACTCGGTCGGCGCCGTGGTGCTCGGCGACTACGAGAACCTGCGCGAAGGCGACGTGGCCAAGACCACCGGCCGCATCCTGGAAGTGCCGGTGGGCAAGGAACTGCTGGGCCGCGTGGTCAACGCGCTGGGCGAGCCGATCGACGGCAAGGGCCCGCTGGGCACCAGCCAGACCGCGCCGGTGGAGCGCGTGGCGCCGGGCGTGATCTGGCGCAAGTCGGTCGACCAGCCGGTGCAGACCGGCTACAAGTCGGTCGACGCGATGATCCCGATCGGCCGCGGCCAGCGCGAGCTGGTCATCGGCGACCGCCAGACCGGCAAGACCGCGCTGGCCATCGACGCGGTGATCAACCAGAAGAACACCGGCATCAAGTGCGTGTACGTGGCGATCGGGCAGAAGGCCTCGACCGTCGCCAACATCGTGCGCAAGCTGGAAGAGAACGGCGCGCTGGCGCACACCATCGTGGTCGCCGCGACCGCCTCCGAATCGGCGGCGATGCAGTACATCAGCGCCTACGCCGGCTGCACCATGGGCGAGTACTTCATGGACCGCGGCGAAGACGCGCTGATCGTGTACGACGATCTGTCCAAGCAGGCCGTGGCCTACCGCCAGATCTCGCTGCTGCTCAAGCGCCCGCCGGGCCGCGAAGCCTACCCGGGCGACGTGTTCTACCTGCACAGCCGCCTGCTGGAGCGCGCCGCGCGCGTGTCCGAGGAGTACGTGGAGCAGTTCACCAAGGGCGAGGTCAAGGGCAAGACCGGTTCGCTGACCGCGCTGCCGATCATCGAGACCCAGGCCGGCGACGTGTCCGCGTTCGTGCCGACCAACGTGATCTCGATCACCGACGGCCAGATCTTCCTGGAAACCGACCTGTTCAACGCCGGCATCCGCCCGGCGGTGAACGCCGGTATCTCGGTGTCGCGCGTCGGCGGCGCCGCGCAGACCAAGATCATCAAGAAGCTCTCCGGCGGCATCCGCATCTCGCTGGCGCAGTACCGCGAGCTGGCGGCGTTCGCGCAGTTCGCCTCGGACCTGGACGAAGCCACCCGCAAGCAGCTCGAGCGCGGTCAGCGCGTCACCGAGCTGATGAAGCAGAAGCAGTACATGCCGATGTCCATCGCCAACCAGGCGCTGTCGATCTACGCGGTCAACGAGGGCTATCTCGACGACGTGCCGGTCAACAAGCTGCTGGCGTTCGAAGAGGGCCTGCACGCCCACTTCGCCAACACCCAGGGCGAGCTGATCGCCAAGGTCAACGACACCGGCGACTGGAACGGCGACATCGAGGCCGCGTTCAAGAAGGGCATCGGCGAGTTCAAGACCACCGGTAGCTGGTAAAGAGCCGGGATTCGGGATTGGGCATTCGGGATTCGTAAGAGCGGTGGTACAGGGGATCTGCCGATCCCCGATCACCGTTACGGATCTCAAGAGTCAGGTATTTGGGTTTGTAGGTGAGGTGGGTTTGGGAGCGTTAGCGAATCCCCAATCCCCAATCCCGAATCCCACGAGCGGAGCGAGCGAGAGCATGGCAGGCGGACGCGAAATCAAATCCAAGATCAAGAGCGTGCAGAACACCCGCAAGGTGACGCGCGCGCTCGAGATGGTCTCGGCTTCCAAGATCCGCAAGGCGCAGGATCGGATGAAGACCTCGCGTCCGTACGCGCAGGCGATGAAGCAGGTGATCGGGCATCTGGCGCAGGCCAGCACCGACTACACGCATCCGTTCCTGGTGCAGCGCGAGTCGGTCAAGCGCGTCGGCTACATCGTGATCTCCTCCGATCGCGGCCTGGCCGGCGGCCTGAACAACAACCTGTTCCGCAAGATGCTGGGCGAAGTGCGCCAGTGGCAGGACCAGGGCGCGGGCGTGGACGTGGTCACCATCGGCCAGAAGGCCTCGGTGTTCTTCCGCCGGCTCAAGGTGGACATGGTCGGCAGCGTCAGCCACCTCGGCGACCTGCCGCAGCTGGAGCAGTTGATCGGCGTGATCAAGGTGATGCTGGACGCGTTCACCGAAGGCAAGCTGGACCGCGTGTATCTGGTCTACAACCGCTTCGTCAACACCATGACGCAGAAGGCCAGCTTCGACCAGCTGCTGCCGCTGCCGGCGGCCGAGAGCCAGGTCGCGCACCACGACTGGGACTACCTGTACGAACCCGATGCCGCGAGCGTGCTCGAGCACGTGATGACGCGCTACATCGAGTCGCTGGTGTACCAGGCGGTGCTGGAGAACGTGGCGTCCGAGCATGCGGCGCGCATGGTCGCGATGAAGGCGGCCAGCGACAACGCCAGCAAGCTGATCAGCACCTTGCAGTTGGTCTACAACAAGGCGCGTCAGGCTGCGATCACCCAGGAAATTTCCGAAATCGTCGGCGGCGCAGCGGCCGTGTAGTGCCGGGATTGGGGATTGGAGAGTCGGGTCGGCAAGAGCAGCGCAGCGCGCTTTTGCGAATCCCGAATCGCGAATCCCCACTCACGAAATCCATGGGATGGCGCAGGCCATCCGGACAGAACTAAAGCTAACCGGAGCAGCAAAATGAGTCAGGGCAAGATCGTTCAGATCATCGGCGCGGTCGTCGACGTCGAATTCGCGCGTGCCGATGTGCCGAAGGTGTACGACGCACTGAAGGTCGACGGCACCGCCATCACGCTGGAAGTGCAGCAGCAGTTGGGCGACGGCGTCGTGCGTACGATCGCCCTCGGCTCCACCGACGGCCTCAAGCGCAACCTGGTCGCCACCAACACCGGCCGTGCGATCTCGGTGCCGGTCGGCGCCGGCACGCTGGGCCGCATCATGGACGTGCTGGGTCGTCCGATCGACGAGGCCGGCGACGTGCAGGCCACCGACCATTGGGAAATCCACCGCGCGGCGCCGACCTACGAAGACCAGTCCTCGGCCACCGAGCTGCTGGAGACCGGCATCAAGGTCATCGACCTGATGTGCCCGTTCGCCAAGGGCGGCAAGGTCGGCCTGTTCGGCGGCGCCGGCGTCGGCAAGACCGTCAACATGATGGAACTGATCAACAACATCGCCAAGGCGCACTCGGGTCTGTCCGTGTTCGCCGGCGTGGGCGAGCGTACCCGCGAGGGCAACGACTTCTACCACGAGATGAAGGACTCCAACGTCCTGGACAAGGTGGCGATGGTGTACGGCCAGATGAACGAGCCGCCGGGCAACCGCCTGCGCGTCGCGCTGACCGGCCTGACCATGGCCGAGTACTTCCGCGACGAGAAGGACGCCTCGGGCAAGGGCAAGGACGTGCTGCTGTTCGTCGACAACATCTACCGCTACACCCTGGCCGGTACCGAAGTGTCGGCGCTGCTGGGCCGCATGCCGTCGGCGGTGGGCTACCAGCCGACCCTGGCCGAGGAAATGGGCGTGCTGCAGGAGCGCATCACCTCGACCAAGTCCGGCTCGATCACCTCGATCCAGGCCGTGTACGTGCCCGCGGACGACCTGACCGACCCGTCGCCGGCGACCACCTTCGCCCACCTCGACGCCACCGTCGTGCTGTCGCGTAACATCGCCTCGCTGGGTATCTACCCGGCGGTGGACCCGCTCGATTCGACCAGCCGCCAGCTGGACCCGAACGTGATCGGCCACGAGCACTACGACACCGCCCGCCGCGTGCAGTCCACCTTGCAGAAGTACAAGGAACTGAAGGACATCATCGCGATCCTGGGCATGGACGAACTGTCCGAAGAGGACAAGCAGGCCGTGTCGCGCGCGCGCAAGATCGAGCGCTTCTTCAGCCAGCCGTTCCACGTGGCCGAAGTGTTCACCGGCTCGCCGGGCAAGTACGTGTCGCTGAAGGACACCATCCGTGGCTTCAAGGCCATCGTCGACGGCGAGTACGACCACCTGCCGGAGCAGGCCTTCTACATGGTCGGCGGCATCGAGGAAGCGGTCGAGAAGGCCAAGAAGATGGCCGAGAAGGCGTAAGAGCCGGGATTCGGCATTCGGGATTAGGGATTCGCAAGGCGGCATCGAGGACAAGGGAGTGGGTGTGAGGACGAAGCGGCGCGACCGCTTGGGCCAATCCCCAATCCCGACTCCCCAATCCCGCCTCGCGCCAGCGAGGTAACCATGAGCACCATCCGTTGCGACATCGTCAGCGCCGAGCATGAGATCTACCACGGCGACGCCACCCTGGTGGTCGCGACCGGCGAGCTGGGCGAGCTGGGCATCGCGCCCAAGCACGCGCCGTTGATCACCCGGCTCAAGCCCGGCAAGGTGGTGGTGACCACCCCGAGCGGCGAGCAGCTGGATTTCGCCATTTCCGGCGGCATCCTCGAGGTGCAGCCGCAGGTGGTGACGATCCTGGCCGACACCGCGATCCGCGCGCAGGACATCGACGAGGCGTCGGTGCGCAAGGCCAAGGAAGAAGCCGAGCGCCTGCTCGCCAACCGCGGCGAAGGCATGGACGTGGCCGAGGCGCAGGCCAAGCTGGCCGAGGTCACCGCGCAGCTGCAGGCGCTGGAGCGCCTGCGCAAGAACCTCAAGCACTGAGTTCACCGCCCCGCGGCCGCATGGCCGCATGCGCGACGACGACGCCGGCGTTTGCCGGCGTTGTCGTGTCTGGGAGATGGGGCTCCTTCGCACGCTGCCTCCGCGTGCATGTAGGGGATCATCTCGCGCACCCGGCTTGCCGCACCCTGCTGCTGACGCGCAGGCGCATTGGGCCGCCGCGAGGATCGCATTCCTGCGGCGCGGCCCGCGATCGAGGTGGATTGCGACGCAGCGCACGGCGCTGGCTTGCTGGTCGCTGACTCGGCCGCGCTGTCATGCGACAAGACGCGGATGCGGTCATCGTGCGGTCGGTGGACTGCGGCAAGATGGCCGCCCGATCTGCGGTCCATCCCCCACCCGCAGACGGTTACCGGAGAACCGAGATGAGCCTGTCCGCTTCCGTTCCTCGTCCCTGCATGCATGCGCTGACCGCCGTGCTGGCCGGCGCCCTGTTGATGGGATGCGCATTGCCCGCACGCAGCGCCACCCCCTTGGAGCCGCTGCTGGATCGCATCGTCGAGCGCAATGCGATCGGCGACCAGGTGGCGCTGAGCAAGTGGGACAGCGGCAAGCCGGTGCTGGATGCCACGCGCGAGGCCGCGGTGCTGGCGAGCGTGCGCGATCAGGCGCCGGCCCACGGCGTGGATCCGGACGATGCGGCGCGCTTCTTCGGCATGCAGATCGAATCCAACAAGCTGGTGCAGTACGAACTGCTGTCGCGCTGGCACCTGCGCGGCCGTGCGCCCAACAGCCCGCGCCCGGACCTGACCGCACTGCGCGCGCGCCTGGACCAGCTGCAGGGCGAGATGCTGGATGCGCTGCGGGCCAGCGCCGCGGTGCGCCAGGCCCCGGATTGCCCCGTGACGACCGCGCGCGCGGCCGAGGCCTATGCGCTGCGCTGGCAGCTCGACCAACTGCACCGCACCGCGCTGGTGCGCAGCCTGGGCGATTTCTGCCACTGAGTTGGCGGTAGCCGCAGCGGTGTGCTGGTTGCGCCCGACGCGGCGCTGGAACCGTTCTGGCGCTCTGCAGGCCCGATCCGCGCTGGCTTGTCTAGGCTGCGCTCGTCGCGACTGAAGTCGCTCCCACAGGGATGTTCCCGGCATCCGCTAAGTCTTTGTGGGAGGGGCTTCAGTCCCGACAGCCGTTGAGGCCGATCGCTGTCCGGACTTCGCTCTTCGCGGCGGGTGCCCCTCATGGAAGTAGCAGGCGCACTCGCAGGAGCGGCTTCAGCCGCGACAAGCTCTACCGATAACGCCCGGTCGCGGCTGAAGCCGCTCCTACGATGCAACGTGGTTCTTGGCGGAAGCAGGGAATTAGAGGCGACCTGGAGTCGCTCATCTGGGAACGCTTGCTGTATCTGATTGGTCTTCTGTGAGAGAGGCGTCCAGCCCCGCAGATGTCGAAGCCGGCTCCTCTCGCTCGCGAGAGGGGGAGCATCCCGTTGCCCGGGCTTCGCTCGTCGCGACTGAAGTCGCTCCCACAGGGATGTTCCCGGCATCCGCTAGGTCTTTTTTTAGGAAGGGCTTCAGCTCCGACAGCCGGCGCCGATCGCGCGCAGCGGTGCCGCCTGCCTGCCGTGTCGCCAGCGCTAGCGGTAGACCAACTGCCGTCCCAGGAAAAACGACACCACCGCCAGCATGCCTTCGACCAGCGGTTTGGCCAGCCAGGCCAGGCGCAGGCCCAGGGCGTGGGCGCACAGCGCCACCAGCCAGGTGCTGAGCGCAGTGAGCACCAGCCACATGGCCATGAAGCGGCCGAAGCGGCGCCAGCCCAGGCGCGCGGCGTCGTCGCTGGCGAAGGTGATGCGGCCGTTGAGCCAGAACCCGAGCAGGGCGCCGCAGACGCGGCCCAGCACGTTGCCGGGGACCGTCGGCATGCCGGCCGCGGTGGCGGCGACGAATACGCTCCAGTCGACCAGCAATTGCAGCAGGCCGATTAGCAGGAACTGGCTGCCCTGGCGCAGGAGACCCATGAACATCCGCAGGAGAAGACGATCGCGCATGCTAGCGCCTGCGGCGCCGATGTGCAGCCTGCCGCGTGTGGCGCGATCGTGACGGCAGCCGTGGCCGGCAGCCTCTAGAATTCGTCGTCCACCCGCAACGGAACCGCCCCATGAGCCTGCCCCTGCACGTCGTGATCCTCGCCGCCGGCGCGGGCAAGCGGATGAAGTCGGTCAAGCCCAAGGTGCTGCAGCCGATCGCCGGCCGGCCGATGCTGGCGCATGTGATCGAGACCGCGCGCCAACTGCAGCCGGATGCGATCCACATCGTCCATGGCCACGGCGGCGAGGCGGTGCTGGCGGCCTTCGCCGACCAGCCGGACCTGCTGTGGGCCGAGCAGGCGCAACAGTTGGGGACCGGCCACGCGGTGCAGCAGGCGATGGCGGCCGTGCCCGACGCGGCCACGGTGCTGGTGCTGTACGGCGACGTGCCGCTGATCCGCGCCGAAACCCTGACCCGCCTGCTGCACGCCCCCGGCCGGGTCGCGGTGCTGGTCGCCGAACCGGAGGATCCCACTGGCTACGGCCGCATCGTGCGCGACGCCGCCGGCAAGGTCGCGGCGATCGTCGAGCAGAAGGACGCCGACGACGAGCAGCGGCGCATCCGCACCATCAACACCGGCATCGTCACCGCCGAGTCCACCGCGCTGAAGCGTTGGCTGGCGCAGTTGCGCAACGACAACGCGCAGCGCGAGTACTACCTCACCGATGTGTTCGCCGCCGCCGCCGCCGAATTCACCCCGGCGGAAATGGTGCTGGTGGCCGATCCGATCGAGGCCGAGGGCGCCAACGATCCGTGGCAGCTGGCGCAACTGGAACGTGCCTGGCAGTTGCGCGCCGCGCGTGCGCTGTGCGAGCAGGGCGTGCAACTGATCGATCCGAATCGCCTGGACCAGCGCGGCCGCGTGCGCGCCGGCCACGACGTGTGCATCGACGCCAACGTGATCCTGGAAGGCGAGGTGGAACTGGGCGACGGCGTCAGCATCGGCCCGTTCGTGCGGCTGAAGGACGTGGTGCTGGGGCCGGGTACCGAGGTGCGTGCGCATTGCGACCTGGAAGGCGTGGTCGCCGAGGGTGCGGTGCAGATCGGCCCGTTCGCGCGGCTGCGCCCCGGCACGGTGCTGGCCGACGGCGTGCACATCGGCAACTTCGTCGAGACCAAGAAGGCGGTGCTGGGCGTCGGCAGCAAGGCCAATCACCTGACCTACCTCGGCGACGCGACCATCGGCAGCGGCGTCAACGTCGGTGCCGGGGTGATCACCTGCAACTACGACGGCGTCAACAAGTCGCAGACGGTGATCGGCGATGGCGTGTTCGTCGGCTCCAACAGCGCGCTGGTGGCGCCGCTGGAGATCGGCGACGGCGCCACCATCGGCGCCGGCTCGGTGATCACCCGCAGCGCGCCGGCCGGCAAGCTGAGCGTGGCACGCGTACGCCAGGAAACCGTCGAAGGCTGGAAACGCCCGGGCAAGCGCGACTGAGGCATGGCCGGAAGCATCCGTCTGGCGCGCGAGCAGGAGTTGGCGCGATTGCCGGAGATCGAGCGCCGCGCCGGCGCCCTGCTGCAGGGGCATCCGGCGCAGGCCGCGTTCGCGGCGCACCCGTTGGAGACGGACGCCCTGCGTGCCGGACTGGCGCGCAAGCAGTTGTGGGTAGTGCTGGACGACGATGACGACTGCGCAGGCTATCTGCTGGGCGGGTGCCTGGACGACGGCTTCCACGTGCAGCAGATGGACGTGGATCCGCGCTACGGACGCCGCGGCCATGGTCGGGCGTTGCTGCGGCATGCGCGCGCGGCCGCAGTCGCCGCCGGCTTCCCGTGCATGCTGTTGACCACCTTGCGCGACGTGCCCTGGAATGCGCCGTTCTATGCCAGCGAGGGCTTCGTCGAGCTGCCGCCTACGCAGTGGGGGCCGCAGCTGCGCGCCACCTGGCAACAGGAAGCCGCACTCGGTTTCCCGATGCACCTGCGGGTGGCGATGCATTGTCCGTTGCCATCGCGCTGACGCGCGGCAGTCGGCGCCCTCGGTCGCGGGCGTACCGTTGCACGGGGCCGAGCGGACGTCGTGCACGTCCAACGCGTCCCTCGCGCCGGCCTTGGTCGCTTCATCTACAAGACCGGCGTCGAACCAACGGTCGAGGAATGCATGCTTGTCATCGCAGGGTGATCGCGCACCTGGTCATCGACCGGGGCGCAGCGTCGACGCGTGGTGCGCGCCCAGACCCACGCTGACGGCCTTCGCTGCGACCTGAAGCATCACCTGCAGCCTCACGGCTCGCCCTACCCGCGATTACGCTCTTCGGGTCCCGGGTCCCGGGTCCCGGGTCCCGGGTCCCGGCTCTCCAATCCCCAATCCCCAATCCCGAATCCCGAATCCCGAATCCCGAAAAGACTCAACCCCGCTCCCCCTGCGGCAACTGCACCGTCACGCACAGTCCGCCTTCGTCGCGGTTGTGCAGCGACAGGCGGCCGCCGTGGGCTTCGACGATCTCGCGGGTCAGGGCCAGGCCCAGGCCGGTGCCGTTGCGCTTGGTCGAGTAGAACGGCATCAACGCGTTGTGCAGCACGGCCTCGTTCATGCCGCTGCCGCGGTCCAGTACTTCCAGGCGCAGCCAGTCCGGGCGGGTGGACACGCGCACGCGCACGCCGTCGGCCGGCGTCTGCCCCTCAGGCAGGGATTCGTGTGCGTTCTTGACCAGGTTGAGCAGCGCCTGCTGCAGTTGCGCCGGATCGACCCGGCTGTGCAGATCCGGCGACTCCAGGTCCAGCGCGAACGGAATCTGCTGCTGCAGCCCGGCCAGGAACTGCGCCCAGTGCACCGTCTGCAGTTGCGGCTGCGGCAGCTTGGCGAAGCGCGCGTAGCCGCGGATGAAGCCCTCCAGGTGCCGCGCGCGTTCCTCGATGGTGCCGAACACCTCTTCCAGCCGCTCCACCTTCTGCCGCCGCACCAGCTCGGCGCCGGAGTGCGCCAGCGAGGCGATCGGCGCCAGCGAGTTGTTGAGTTCGTGGCTGATGACCCGGATCACCTTCTTCCAAGTGTGCACTTCCTGGCGGCGCAGTTCGGCGGTGAGCAGGCGGATCAGCAGCAGTTCGTGCGGGCGGCCGTTGAGATGGAAGCGGCGCTGCGACAGGTGGTAGATCTGCTCCTCCTCCGGATCCTCGTCGCTGCCTTCGATGGCGAACAGACTGTCGCCACCGCGCGAGATCGCCTCGCGCAGCGGCGCCGGCACGCCCAGCAGCAGGTCGTCCAGGCGCTGTCCTTCCAGCTTCCAGCCGCTGTGCAGCAGCTTGCGCGCGGCCAGGTTGGAGAACACCACGCGGCGCAGGCCGTCGCCGCCCTTGGAGGTGAGCAGCATCGCCACCGGGGTGTTCTGCACCATGGTGTCGAGCATCAGCTCGCGCTGCGCCAGGCCCTGGCGCTGCTCGCGCAGGATCTCGCCCAGTTGCGCGTGCGCGGCGACCATCTCGCCGAGTTCGTCGTCGCCGCGCCAGTGCACGCCGAAGTTGTATTCGCCGTCGCGGTAGCTGCTGACGGTGCCGGCCAGGGCGCGGAACAGCGAGCGCATCGGCGCGGTGGCGCGGCGCAGCGTCCACCACATCAACAGCAGCAGGGCCAGCGCCGAGGCCGTGACCACTTCCCAGCCGCGGTCCATCCAGTAGGCCAGCAGCCACGGCAGGGCGGCGGCCAGCGCCAGCACCGGCAGCAGGCGCAGGAACAGCATGACGGTGAAGGAGCGGCGCAGTTTCATTCGCGCGGGATGCCGTAGCGGTCCATGCGCCGGTACAGCGCCTGCCGGCTCATGCCCAGTTCGGCGGCGGCCTGGGCGATGACGCCATGGGCGCGGCCCAGTTCGGCCACGATGCGTTCGCGGTCGGGTTCGGCGGCGGCGGCCGTGCGCGGCGCTGCGGGCTTGGGCAGGTTGAGGTCGGCGGCCTCGATCTGCGCACCGCCGGCCAGCAGTTCGGCGCGCTGCACCACGTTGCGCAGTTCGCGCACGTTGCCGGGCCAGGCGTGGCGCTGCAGCGCCTGACAGGCGCCGGCCGACAGCGGCTTGTCGCCGGAGAGGAAGTGTTCGGCCAGCGGCACGATGTCGCCGGGGCGCTCGGCCAGCGCCGGCAGCGACAGTTCCACCGCGTTGAGCCGGTAGTACAGGTCCTCGCGGAAGCTGCCGTCGCGGATCATCGCGGTCAGGTCGGCATTGGTGGCGCTGATCACCCGCACCTTGACCTGCCGCTCGCGGTTGGAGCCGAGTCGCTCGAAACGGCCCGTCTCCAGCACCCGCAGCAGCTTCATCTGCCCGGCCAGCGACAGGTTGCCGATCTCGTCCAGGAACAGGGTGCCGCCGTCGGCGGCCTCGAACTTGCCCTCGCGCACCTTGTTGGCGCCGGTGTAAGCGCCGGCCTCGGCGCCGAACAGCTCGGCCTCGATCAGTTCGGCCGGGATCGCGCCGCAATTGAGCGCCACGAACGGGCCACGCCGCACCGAGGAGTTGGCCTGGATGATCTGCGCGATCTTCTCCTTGCCGCTGCCGTTGGGGCCGGTGATCAGCACCGGCAGTTCCGAGCGCGCCACCTGGCAGGCCAGGGCGATCGCGCGCTCGCTGGCGGGGTCGGCGAACACTGCGCCGCACAGGTCGTAGCGCTGCGCCAGTTGCTGGCGATGGCGGCGCTCGCCGTCGCGGCGGCGCTCCAGTTCGCGGCGGGTCTCGGACAGTTCCAGCAGGTTGTTGACCGTGGTCAGCAGCTTGCGGTCGTCCCAGGGCTTGGCCAGGTAGTCGGCGGCGCCTGCCTTGACCAGTTCCACCGCGCTGCTGAGCTGGGTCCAGGCGGTCAGCAGGATCACCGGCAGATCCGGATGGCGCGTGCGGATCGCCTCGAACAGGGCCACGCCTTCCTCGCCGGAGGTGGTGTCGGCGGTGAAGTTCATGTCCTGCAGGACCAGGTCGATGTCGCCCTCGCTCAGGCGCTGCAGGCCGGCCTGCGGGCTCTCGGCATGGACGGTGTCGATGTCGTGCAGGGAGAACAGCACTTCCAGCGCGGTGGCGACCGCAGGGTTGTCGTCGATGATCAGCAGGCAGGGCATCGTGCACCTTGGGCGCGGCGGGACACGCCGGCGGAGAAAAACGGACCAGGCGGCATCATCGCAGCCCGCGCGCGGCTTGTCGTGCCTGCGTGCATCGGCGGCTCAGACACTGCGGGTGGCCACCGCCGGCGGCACCGCCGCGGCGCGACGTGCGGGCGGCAGCACCGCGAGCTGGCCGAGCAGCCACAGCACCACCGCGCCGACCGGCAGGTACCACAGCGGCAGCCGCGGCAGTTCGTAGGCGCTCATCAGGTACAGGTTGGCGGCGTAGGCCAGCAGCATGCCGAGCACGATGCCGGTGCTGGCGAGCAGGAAATTCTCCAGCTGGAAATGCCGCAGGATCTGCGTGCAGGTGGCACCGAGCGCGCGGCGGATGCCGATCTGCTTGGTGCGCTGCTGCACCCAGAAACTGGTCAGGCCGACGATGCCCAGGGCGGTGACCAGCAGCAGCGCCACGCTCACGCCGACCAGCAGCCAGGCCATCGCCTGGTCGTCGCGGTAATAAGCCGCGCGTGCCTGCTGCAAGGTCCGGGCGCCTTTCACCATGCGCCGTGGACCGTGTTGCGCCAGCGTCGCCTTGGCTTGCCGCAACACCGCCTCGCGCTGTGCCGGGTCGCGTACGCGCAGCAGATAGGTGCCGTGATCGTAGGGAACGTTCACCGGGAACAGCATCGTGTCTTCGTAGTGGCCGGTGGTCCCGCCTTCGCGGGGCTGCACCAGGCGTTGCACCACGCCGACGATGCGGTGTTCGCCGTAGACGTAGATGGTGCGGCCCACCGCGTTCTGGCCGGGGAACAGGCGTTGCGCCAGCGATTGGCTGAGGATGACCGAGGGCGGGATGCGCTTGGCCACCGGATCGCGTAGTTGCGCGTCGTCGATGAATTCGTCGTCCGCGAAGCGGCGTCCTGCGACCAGGTGCAAGCCCAGGGTGTCGAGCAGCCGTGCGTCACCGAAGTACTGCACCGCGTGCAGGGTGCTGCGTTCCTGATCCGGACTGAGCGACACGCCGCTGTAGCCGAGCGAATCGCCGAACAGCGCCTGGTTGATGATGCTGGCGTCGCGCACACCCGGGATGCGTCGCAGCGCGTCCAGGTCGGCCCGGGTCTGCGCTGCGCCATTGCCGTCGCTGACCACGCTGCGGCTGCGCAACTGCACCAGCTCCTGCTCGGCAACGCCGCTGGGCCGCTGCATGCGCTCGAGCCGCTGATCGATCAGGAACAGCGCATTGCAGACCACGGCGCAGCTGAAGGCGATTTCCAGCACGATCAGGCTGGCCGCGACGCGGTGCTTGCGCAGACTGGAGAGAATGGGATGGAGGGACACGGCGGGAGTTCCTGGCGAAGAGGGCGCGCGTGGCGCGTCATTGCGACTTGAGCTGCAGGGCGGTGGGCACGCGCATCGCCTGCCAGGCCGGCAGCAGGCCGGCGAGCAGGGCGCTGCCGAGGCTCAACGCCAGCGCGAGCAGCAGCATGCGGCCATCCATGTGCGCCAGCGCGGCGTAGGTGGACGGCTGCTGCCGCACCAGCCAGGTGCCGATCCATGCCAGCAACAGACCGGCGCTGCCGCCGACCGCGCCGATCGCCGCCACTTCGACCAGGTGCTGGGCGAAGATCGCGCGGCGCGAGGCGCCCAGCGCGCGGCGCACGCCGATCTCGCCGCTGTGGCGCAGGAACTTGGCCAGCATCAGCCCGGCGGTGTTGAGCAGGCAGATGCCCAGGAACGCCAGCGCCAGCCACACCTGCAGGCGCACGTCGGAGGGGACGGCGTGGTTGCGGTCCAGCCAGGTCATCACGTCGCTGAGGCGGATATCCGGTGGATGGCGGAAGCGGCCGGCGTCGCGTTGCTGCTGCGCATAGGCCTGCAGCGCGTCCAGGTAGGCGGCGCGCTTGCCGGGGCTGTCCAGTTCCACCCAGTACTGGATCCAGGCGCAGGGGGCGTTCGCGCTGGTCCTGTTGCCGGCATGGTCGCCCCAGCATGACATCGAGCCGCTGACGTCCAGGTCCAGGTCGCGTGCGGTGGAGAACGGCACGAACACGTCCTCGCTGTCGCCATACTCGTTGTTGGTGAGATCGTAGAAGCGCGGGTTCATGTCCCAGACGTCGATCACCCCGACCACCCGCAGCACGGCATCGCCGAGCTGCAGCTGGCGGCCGACACTGTCCACGTCGCCGAACAGCTGGGTACTGAGCCGCCGCGAGATCACCGCGACACGTGCGCGCCGGGCATCGTCGTCCGCGGTCCAGGCGTGGCCGTAGCGCATCGGCACCGCGAACATCGGGAAGAAGTCGGCACTGGTGTAGCGCGCTTCGGCGCCGAACGGGGTCAGTTGCGGTTGCGCCGGCACCACCGTCACGCTGCCGGCCGACATCATCGCCTGGCGGTCGCCGCGCCGGTCGCGCAGCAGCGTCTCGGCATCATGGCGGGTCAGTTGCTGCGGGTCGGTGTCGTTCGGATCGTAGTGGTCGTCCGGCTGAAGATTGAGTTCCACGTTGAACAGCTGCGCGCTCTTGCCGGGAATGGGATCGGCCGCCAGCACGTGGAACACGGTGAGCGTGGTCATCGACGCGCCGATGCCGACTGCGATCGCCAGCACCATCAGGGCGGTGAGCAGCCGGTTGCGGCGGAAGCTGTGCAGCGCCAGTTTGCAGTAGTAGCCGAACATCGTGGCGTCCTGGAGAAGGGGGCGGTGGCGGGCGATGGAACGAGTCAGAGGCTGCGGGTGGCCACGGCCGGCGGCACCGCCGCCGCGCGCCGCGCCGGCGCGAGCACCGCGCACTGGCCGAGCAGCCACAGCGTCGCCGCGCCGAGCGGCAGGTAGGACAGCGGCAACCGCGGCAGTTCGTACCGGCCCATCAGCCACTGGTTGATCGCGTACGCCAGCAGCATGCCCAGCGCGATGCCGGCGCTGGTCAGCAGGAAATTCTCGGCCTGGACGTCGCGCAGGATCTGGCTGCGGGTCGCGCCGAGGGCGCGGCGGATGCCGATCTGCCGGGTGCGTTGCTGCACCCAGAAGCTGGCCAGGCCGACGATGCCCAGCGCGGTGACCACCAGCAACGCCACGCACACCGCGCCGAGCAGCCACACCATGGTGCGGTCGCCCTGGAAGTAGGCGTCGCGGATCTCGCTGTAGGTCTGCTGCTCGAGCACCAGCCGGCTGCTGTCCACCTGCATCAGCGCCGCGGTCGCCGCGGCGAGCACGGCCTGGCGTTGCGCCGGGTCGCGCACGCGCAGCACGTACAGCCCGTCGGTGTAGGGCATGCGCAGCGGAATCAGCAATGCGTAGGGCGCCTGCGCCGGGCCGACCAGGTCCGGGTTGGGGCGGGCAAGGGCGTCGACGATGCCGACCACCTGCGCCGGCACGGTGCCGCGGTAGACGGTCCTGCCCAGCGCGTTCTGTCCGGGGAACATCTTTTCCGCCGCCGCCCGGTTGAGGATGACCGCGCCGCCGGCATTGCGCAGGCGCTCGTCGTTGCGCAGGGCGTCCAGGTCCAGGTACTCGTCGGCGCGGAAATCGCGCCCGGCGATCAGGCGCAGGCCCAGCGTGCGCAGCGTGGCCTCCTCGGCCTTGTACTGCGCGGCATTGAGCGTGGGCCATTCCTGGTCGGGGGTCAGATTCAGGCCGACGTTCCAGGCGGCGTCCCCGAACGGCATCTGGTTGACGACGGTGGCGTTGCGCACGCCGGGCAGCGCGCGCAACGCGGCCAGGTCTTCGCGGGTGCGTGCCGCCGCGTCGACCTGCCGGCCGATGCCGCCGAGGGCGATCGTCACCAGTTCCGCTTCGGCGACGCCGCTGGCGCTGCGCAGGGTCGCGATGCGGTTGCCGATCAGGAACAGCGCGTTGCACACGATCGCGCAGGCCAGCGCGATCTCCAACACGATCAGCGTCGCCGCGGTGCGGTGCCGGGACAGCGTCGAGAGCATCGGGCCCAGTGCCATGGCGGCGACGCTCAACGGCCGCGCCGCACCGGCGCCGCCTGGCCGATCGGGCACGGCTGCGGCCACGCAGGCGCGTGGCGCAGAAGACCGGATGACGGCAGTGGGCGATGGTTGCGGGGCATGGCGCGCTCGATGAAAAAAGGCCGGCCGGAGCCGGCCAAGGGGATGGATCAGGTGCTGCGGGTGGCGACGGCCGGTGGCACGTCGGCGGCGCGGCGCGCCGGCGCGAACACCGCCAGCTGGCCGAGCAGCCACAGCGCCACCGCACCGATCGGCAGGTAGGACAGCGGCAGCCGCGGCAATTCGTACTTGCCCATCAGCCACTGGTTGATGGCGTAGGCCAGCAGCATGCCGAGCACGATGCCGGTGCTGGCCAGCAGGAAGTTCTCGGTCTGGAAGTAGCGCAGGATCTGCCCGCGGGTGGCGCCGAGCGCGCGGCGGATACCGATCTGCTTGGTGCGCTGCTGCACCCAGAAGCTGGCCAGGCCGACGATGCCCAGCGCGGTGACCACCAGCAACGCCACGCACACCGCACCGAGCAGCCACACCATCGCGCGGTCGCCCTGGAAGTAGGCGTCGCGGATCTCGCTGTAGGTCTGCTGCTTGAGCACCAGCCGGCTGCTGTCGACCTTCATCAAGGCCGCGGTCGCCGCGTTCAGCACTTCCTGGCGCCGCGCCGGGTCGGTGACGCGCAGCACGTACAGGCCGTCGGTGTAGCTCAGGCGAAACGGCAGCAGCATCGCGTAGTCGATCTCGGCCAGGCCGCTGGTGGCGGTGGGCCGCGCCAGGGTCTCGACGATGCCGACCACGCGGGCGCCCACCGGCCCGGTGTACACGGTCTTGCCCAGCGCGTTCTGCCCCGGGAACATCTTTTCCGCGGTGGCGCGGTTGAGGATGATGGCGGTGCCTTTCTCCTGGATCCGCTTGTCGGTCTGCGCCGCTTCCAGATCCATGTACTCGTCGGGCGCGAAATCGCGTCCGGCCACCAGCTTCAGGCCCAGGGTCTTCAGCGTGCCTTCCTCGGCCATGTACTGCGCCGCGTTCAGGGTGGGTCGCTCCTGGTCCGGGGTCAGCGACAGGCTGGTATTCCAGGAGTAGCGCACGAACGGCACCTGGTTGAGCAGCGTGGCGCTGCGCACCCCGGGCACGGCGCGCAACGCGGCCAGGTCCTCGCGGGTGCGCGCAGCGGCGTTGACCTGCTGGCCGATGCCGCCCAGCGAGATCGTCACCAGTTCCGACTCGGCGATGCCGCTGGGCCGGTGCAGGGTCTCGATGCGGTTGCCGATCAGGAACAGCGCGTTGCACACGATCGCGCAGGCCAGGGCGATCTCCAGCACGATCAGCGCGGCGGCGGTCTTGTGCCGGCGCAGGGTGGACAGGATGGGGCGGATATCCATGGCGATGACCTTGTGAGAATGCGTGGAAGGCGCAGGGCGCGCAGGATCAGGACTTGAGTTGCAGGGCGGGGGCCACCTGGATGGCGCGCCACGACGGCAGCAAGCCGGCGAGCAGGCTGGCGCCCACCGCCATGGCGAAGGTCAGCGCCAGCATGCTCGGATCCAGGTGTGCCAGCTTGGCGTAGCTGGCCGGCTGCTGGCGGACCGCCCACAGCCCGAGCGTGGCCAGTCCCAGGCCGGCCACGCCGCCGGCCAGGCCGATGGCGCCGGCCTCCACCAGGCATTGCGCGAAGATCGCCCCGCGCGAGGCGCCCAGCGCGCGTCGCACGCCGATCTCGCCGCTGCGGCGCAGGAACTTGGCCAGCAGCAGGCCGACGGTGTTGAGCAGGCACACCAGCAGGAAGCCCATCGCCAGCCACAGCTGCAGGCGCACGTCGCCGGGCACCACTTCGTTGTGGTCCAGCCACTGCATGACGTTGCGCAGGCGCACGTTGTTGGGGCGCTGGAAGCGGCCGGCGGCGCGCTGCTGGGCCGAATAGTTCTCCAGGTAGGCCTTGTAGTCGGCGGCCTGCGCCGGGCTTTCCAGTTCCACCCAGTACTGCACCCAGGTGCAGGGCGCATTGAGCGCGGTCTGGTCGCCGTTGCTGTCGCCGAAGCAGTTCATGCTGCCGTTGCGGTCCATCTTCAGGTCCATCGCCACCGAGAACGGCAGGTAGGCCTGTTCGTCCGAGCCATAGGTGTTGGTGAGGTCGTAGAAGCGCGGCTTGGCCTCCCAGGCGTCGAGCACGCCGACGATGCGGAAGGTGTTCTGGTCCATGCGCAGTTCGCGGCCGACGCTGTCGGCGCCGTCGAACAGCTTCTCGTTGAGCTTCCGGCTGATGACCACCACGCGGTCGTGGCGCTCGTCTTCGGTGCCGGTCCAGCCGTGGCCGTACAGGAACGGCGTGTCGAACATCGGGAAGAAGTCCGCGGAGGTGAAGCGCACTTCCGACTTGAACGGTTTCAGGCCGCTCTTGGTCGGTTCGATCGCCACGCTGCCGCCGGTCATCAGCGCCTGACGCTTGGCGCGCTTCTCGCGCAGCAGCGCCTCGGCATCGAACCGGGTGTTCTGCGAATCCGGTTCCTCGCCCGGCTGGTAGCCGGACTTGGGCTGCGCATCCACCTGCACGTAGAACAGGCGGTCGCTCTTCTGCGGGATCGGGTCGCCGGAGAGCACGTAGAACACGGTCAGCGTGGTCATGCTGGCGCCGATCCCCAGGGCGATGGCCAGCACCATCAGTGCGGTGAGGACCTTGTTGCGGCGGAAGCTGCGCAAGGCGAGGCGGACGTAGTAGCCGAACATGGGAACTCCGGGGTCAGGCGCTGCGGGTGGCGGTGGCGGGCGGGACGGCGGCGGCGCGCAGGGCGGGGCCGAGCACGGCGCACTGGCCGAGCAGCCACACCGCGACGATGCCGGTCAGGACGGTGGGCGAGGACAGCCGCTCCAGTTCGAAGCGCTGCATCAACCACTGGTTCATGACGTAGGCGAGCACGGCGCCGAGCAGCGCGCCGCCGCCGACGATCAGCAGGTTTTCCAGCTGGAAGTAGCGCAGGATGTCGCCGCGGGTGGCGCCGAGCGCGCGGCGGATGCC
This sequence comes from Xanthomonas protegens, assembly GCF_038442435.1. Classification (NCBI taxonomy): domain Bacteria; kingdom Pseudomonadati; phylum Pseudomonadota; class Gammaproteobacteria; order Lysobacterales; family Lysobacteraceae; genus Xanthomonas; species Xanthomonas protegens. The sequence continues at coordinate 161,618 of NZ_JAQJCQ010000012.1, forward strand.
GATCTGCCGGGTGCGCTGCTGCACCCAGAAGCTGGCCAGCCCACCGATGCCCAGCGCGGTGACGGTAAGCAGGATCAGGATGATGGCCAGCAGCATCCGCGCCACCGCGCTGTCGCTCTTGAAGTACTCGGTCCGCAGTTCCTGCATGGTGGCCACGCGCTGCTGCACGTAGGTGGGGTTGGCGCGCTGCATCGCCGCCGCCGCGCGCGGCAGCACCTGCGCCAGTTGCCCGGGCGTGCTGCGGATCAGGTAGCCGCCGCCCCAGCCTTCGCTGCCGATGCGGATCTCGGTGAGCAGCGCATCGGCATCGTCGTCGTGGCCGGTGATGTCGCCGCGCACCGGCGCCATCACCCCGACGATGTCCAGGCGCACCTGCTGGTTGAAGGTGCTGGTGTAGAGGGTGCGCCCCAGCGGCGACGCGCCGGGGAACAGTTTGGCGGCCAGCGAGGGCGTGATCAGGGCCGGCAGGCGCCGCTCGATCTCCGGCGGCGCACCGAACAGGTCCGAGGCGCCGGTCAGCTCCGCATCGCGCAGGTCGCGACCGGCGACGATGCGGATGCCCAGCGTGCGGTTCAGGCCCTGGCTGCCGAGGAACAGGCGCGCACGGGCGACCGCTTGCGTGGCCTGCGGCTGCAGGAACAATTGCGCCTGCGTCGGGCCCCACAGCGGCGGCGTGCCGAACGCCGCCGCTTCCACGCCGGGCACCGCCTGCAGGATGTCCAGGCTGCGGCCGACGCTGCTGACGCTGCCCGGCTCGCCGACCACGCTGATGCTCTGGATCAGGCCGATGTCCTGTTCCATCACCCCGGTCGGGGTCTGCACGCGCTGGTAGGTGCGGGCGATGATGAACACCAGGTTGCACAGCACCGCCAGGGTCAGGGCGATCTGCAGCGCCATCAGCACCACCGCGGCGCGATGGCTGCCCAATGCGGACAGGATGGGACGCACGGGAGGCAGCGGGGTCATAGCGATTTCACCTGCGGGGCGGGGGCGATGCGCGAGGCGCGCCAGGCCGGCCACAGGCCGGCGGCCAGCGCCGAGAGCGTGGCCACGGCCAGGGCGATGCCGAGGATCGCGGGATCGGCATGCGCCTGCTGCGCGTAGGCCACCGGTTGCTGGCGCACCAGCCACAGGCCGATCCAGGTCAGCGGGATGCCGAGCAGGCCGCCCAGGCAGCCGATCAGCGCCGATTCGGCCAGGCACTGCGCGAACACCGCGCGGCGGCTGGCGCCGAGCGCGCGGCGCACGCCGATCTCGCCGGCCTTGCGCATGAACTTGGCGACCAGCAGGCCCACTGCATTGAGCAGGCACACCAGCAGCACGCCGAAGGCGATCCAGGTCTGCATGCGCACCGTGGCCGGCACCACCCGCTTGTAGTCCAGCCAGTCGACCAGGCCGCGCAGGCGGGTGTTGGGGGCGCGCTCGAAGCGGCCGAGCTGGCGCTGCTGCGCGCTGTAGGCGTCCAGCGCCGCGCGATAGCGCCGCACCTGCTCCGGCGTGTCCAGCCGCGCCCAGTACTGCACCCAGGTGCACTGCGCGGCCTTGGGATCGTGCAGGCCGGCCTCGCCATCCTTGCCCCAGCACTGCATCGGCCCGTAGCCATAGTCCTGCGGCAGGTCCAGCCAGGTCTCGAACGGCATGTACAGCGCTTCCGGCGGCGTGTACGCGCCAGAGTTGAGGTCGTAGAAGCGCGGCTGCGCATCCCAGGCGTCGATCACCCCGATCACCCGGAACGGGCGGGTGGCGATGGTCAGGGTCTTGCCGACGCTGTCGGCGCCGCCGAACAACGCGTCGTTGAGCTTGCGGCTCAGCACCACCACCGGCGCGCGCTGGGTATCGTCGCGATGGCTCCAGCCGCTGCCGTAGAGGAAGCGCATGCCGAACATGCCGAACAGGTCGGCGGTGGCGGCGCGGGTGGTGAGCATGCGCAAGGGACTGTTGGGCACGGTCTGGCGCACCGGCAGCCAGTTCGCGCTGGTCATGGTCTGCGCCGGCGCCGCCTGCGCCCGATACAGCGCGGTGGCGTCCTGCCAGGTCAGCTCGTCCGGCGGCTCGGGGTCGGCGCTGGGCAGGTTGCGCGGACGCGGATCCAGCTGCGGATGGAACAGCGTGGCGCTGTGCCCGGGCAGCGGGTCGCCGGAGAGCGTGTGCAGCACCGTCAGCATGGTCATCGACGCGCCGATGCCGAGCGCCACGGCCAGCACCATCAACCCGGTCAGGATGCGGTTGCGGCCGAAGCTGCGCAGCGCCAGGCGAAGGTAGTAAGCGAACATGCGGGCTCCGGATCAGGCGCTGCGGGTGGCGATGGCGGGGGCGACGGCGGCGGCGCGCAGCGCCGGGCCGAGCACGGCGAGCTGGCCCAGCGCGCACAGCAGCAGCGCGCCGACCGGCAGGTAGCTGGCCGGCAACCGTTCCAGTTCGAAGACCCGCATCAGCAGCACGTTGCCGCCGTAGGCCAGCAACATGCCCAGGGCCACGCCGGCGCCGACCAGCAGCAGATTCTCGGTCTGGAAATAACGCAGGATGTCGCGGCGGGTGGCGCCGAGCGCGCGGCGGATGCCGATCTGCTTGGTGCGCTGCTGCACCCAGAAACTGGCCAGGCCGACGATGCCCAGCGCGGTCACCAGCAGCATCGCGACGATGATCGCGACCAGCAACCCGGTCATCGCCCGGTCGCTCTGGAAATACGTTTGGCGCAGGTCGTCCAGCGGCTTGCTGTTGGCGTTGTCCAGCACCGCCTCGGGCACCGCCCGTGCCACTGCGGCGCGCGCCTGCGCCAACACCCGTGGCACCTCGCGCGGATCGGCGCGCAGCACGTAGGTGCCGGACTGCGCGGCCTCGCGCACCGGGATCACCACCGACCAGTCGCTGCCGATCACGCCATCCTCGCTGCGACCCGGATCGGGGCGTGCCAGGTGCTCCAGCGTGCCGATCACGCGGAAGTGGCCGCCGGACCAGAATTCCTTGCCCAGCGGATCCTGGCCCGGCCACAGATGCGCGGCCAGCGCCCGCGTGATCCACACGCCGGCAGCGGTCGGGATGCCGTTGTCGAGCGGCTGGTAGTCGGCCTCGCCGAAGGTGCGGCCGCTGTCCGGCTGCAACGCCAGTGCCGCGACGGCGCCCGGGCTGACCATGTAGAAGTGCGGCACGCCGCCGACCTGGGTGCAGTCCTGGTCCAGGCACAGCCCGTTGTTGAACACCGGCGGCGCGAACGGGACCGTGTTGATGGCGCCGGCCGCGCGCACGCCGGGCGTGCGGCGCACCGCATCCAGCGCGCGGGCGTTGACGTCGGCGGCGTTGCAGCCGTCGCAGCCGGACAGCGACACCAGGCCCAGCGCGGTCTCGTCGATGCCGCTGCGCAGGTGCACCAGCTCCAGACGATTGCCGATCAGGAAGAAGGCGTTGCACAGCACGGCGCAGGCCAGCGCCACTTCCAGCGCGATCAGCGCCGCGGCAATGCGATGGCGCGACAGCGCGCTCAGGATGGGAGTGATGTGCATCGTCGTGCGCCCCGGTTACAGACTCTTGAGTTGCATGGCCGGCGCGATACGGCTGGCGCGCAGGGCAGGGAACAGGCCGGCGGCGAGGCTGCAGGCGATCGCCAGTGCGAAGGTGCCGGCGAACGTCGTCGGATCCAGATGCGCCAGGTCGGCGTAGGCGGTGGGCTGCTGGCGCACGCTCCACAGGCCCAGCAGGGTCAGCAGCCAGCCGCCGGCGCCGCCGAGCAGGCCGATCACGCTGGCCTCGGTCAGGCACTGAGCGAAGATCGCGCGGCGCGACGCCCCCAGCGCGCGTCGCACGCCGATCTCGCCGCCGCGGCGCAGGAACTTGGCCAGCAGCAGGCCGACGCTGTTGAACAGGCACAGGCCCAGAAACGCCAGCGCCAGCCAACTCTGCAGGCGCACGTCGCCCGGCACCACGCGGTTATGGTCCAGCCATTGCGGCAGGGACAGCAGGCGCGCGGTGTCGGCGCGGCCGATGCGCCCGGCGGCGTGCTGCTGCGCGGCGTAGTCGGCCAGCAGCCGGCGGTAGTCGGCGACCTTCGCCGGCGTGTCCAGCTGCACCCACAACTGCAGCCACACGCACGGCGCGCTGCGCAGGTCCAGGTTGGTCTCGGGCTTGCTGAAGCAGGTCCACGGCTGGATGTGGCCGTCGTTGACCTCCAGGCTGCTGGACAGCGGCATGAACACGTCCTGCGGCCGTCCGTAGAAGCTGGCGGTATCGCCATGGGCGAAGCTGCCGCCGGCCAACGTGTAGAACAGCGGCGACGGCCGCCAAGGTGCCAGCACGCCGACGATGCGCACCGCCGTGCCGCGAACCAGCAGGCTGCGGCCGACGCTGTTGCGGCCTTGGAACAGCTTGGCGTTGAGGTCGGACGAGATCACCGCCACCCGCGCCCGGTCCTGGTCGTCGCGCGCGCGCCAGCCGCTGCCGTAGGCGAACGGCACCTGGAACATCGGGAAGAAATCGGCCTGGGTCATCAGCAACTGGGTCATGAACGGCGGGGTCGCGCCGTCTGCCGCGTGCACCTTGATCTCGCTCTCGGCGACCATGGCCTGGCGATCGGCGCGCCCGCGCGTCCACAGGTCCATGGCCGAGGGGTAGTCGAGCTTGTCGTACGGCTTCTGGTTGGCGCCGTTGCTGGGGCGCGGATCGATTTGCGCGAAGAAGATCTGCTGGCTGCGCCCGGGCAAGGGATCGCCGGACAGCAGCCGCATCACCGTCAGCGTGGTCATCGCCGCGCCGATGCCCACGGCGATGGACAGCACCATCAGCGCGGTGAGCACCGGGCTGCGGCGCAGGCTGCGCCACGCTTGCTGGAAGTAATAGCCGAGCATGTCGGTCTCCGCGCCGTCGCCGTGCCGGTCAGGGCGTGGCCGCGGTGCCGTGGCCGCCGTGCACCAGCACCGGTTCGCGCTGCAGGTCGGTGGCCTGGCCGTCGACGATGTGCACGTTGCGCTGCGCGCGCGCAGCCAGCTCCGGGTCGTGGGTGACCATGACGATGGTCGAGCCCTGCGCGTTGATCTCCTCCAGCAGTTCCATCACCCCACGCGCCATCTGCGAGTCGAGGTTGCCGGTCGGTTCGTCGGCCAGCAGCAGGCGCGGGCTGCCGGCCAGGGCGCGGGCGATCGCGGCGCGCTGCTGCTGGCCGCCGGACAGTTCGGACGGATAGTGCTTCATGCGCGAGCCCAGCCCGACCCGGCTCAGCGCCTCCTCGATGCGCTGCTTGCGCTCGGCCGCGCCCATGCCGCGGTAGCGCAGCGGCACGTCGACGTTGTCGAACAGGTTGAGGTCGGGGATCAGGTTGAAGCCCTGGAAGATGAAGCCGATCTTCTGGTTGCGCATGCGCGAGCGCGCATCGTCGTTGAGGTTGCTGACGTCCTGGCCGTCGAGCAGGTACTGGCCGCTGGTGAAGGTCTCCAGCAACCCGGCGATGTTGAGGAAGGTGGTCTTGCCCGAACCCGACGGCCCGGTGACGGCGACGAACTCGCCCTCGCGGACATGCAGGTCCAGCGAGCGCAACGCATGCGTCTCGACCTGTTCGGTGCGGAAGACCTTGGAGACGGAGCGCATTTCGAGCATGGCGTGAGTTCCTGTGGTGGTGGAGCGGGGATTGGGGATTGGGGATGTCGAGATTCGAAAGCAGCGGCCAGGAGAGGAAAACGAGAGGGACTGACGAATCCCCATTCCCGAATCCCCAATCCCGGCTCCTAATGCACCGTCACCTGCGGCGCATCGCCGAACAGGTCGCTGCCGGAGACCACGACCCGGTCGCCCGGCTGCAGGCCCGAGCGCACTTCGACTTCGCCCAGGCTGGTGACGCCCAGTTCGACCGGGCGGCGCACCGCCGAGTCGCCGTCCATGACGTAGGCGTAGCGGCCGCCGGACTGTTCGACGAACGGGCCGCGCTCGAGCTTGAGCACGTTCTTGCGGGTATCCAGCAGCACCCGCGCGCTCATGCGCTGGCTCTGGCGCAGGCCCGGCGGCTGCTTGTCGGTGAAGCGGATGCGCGCGTTGACCTCGCCGTTGACCACTTCCGGCGACACCGCCGAGATCGCGCCGGCGAAGGGTTCGCCGGCGCCGCTGGTCAACTGCGCCGGCATGCCGATCGCCAGGTCGCGGGCGAAGCTTTCCGGCACCTTGATCTCCAGTTCGAACTTGGACAGGTCGACCACGCTCAGCACCGGCGCGTTGGCGGCGACGTTGGTGTGCTGCGAGACCTGCACCTGGCCGACCTGGCCGTCGAACGGCGAGCGCAGGGTCAGCAGGTCGACCTGGCGCTGCACCTCGGCCACCACCGCGCGCTGGCGCTCGGCGAGCAGGCGCTTGTTGCGCGCGTCCAGCGAGGCGCCCTGCGCCTGCAGGCCCGAATCCTTCTGCGCATGGCTCATCGCGATGTCGGCCTTCTTCAGGGTGTCCTGGGCCTTGGCCAGCTCCACCGCCGGCACCGCGCCGCCTTCATAGCCGCGCTGGTAGCGCTCCAGGTCGCGGCTGGCGGCCTGCCGCTCGATCTGTGCCTGGTCGATCAGCTTGCTGGCGTTGGCGCGGGCCAGGGTCGCGTCCAGGTCGGCACGACCGGCCTCGGCCTGCAGGCCGGCCAGGGTGGCTTCTTCCTGAGCGAGCTTGCTGCGCAGCTCCGGGCTGTCGATCTCGGCCAGTTCCTGGCCCTGCTTGACCACGTCGCCGGCGACCACCTTCAGGGTCACGGTGCCGCCGGAGATCGCGTACAGGGTGGGGCTGTTGGCGGCGATCAGGCGGCCGTCGGCGGAGATGTCGCGGACCAGATCGCCGCGGGTCACCGTGGCGATGCGCACCCGCTGTGCGTCGAACGAGCGGCTGCCGGCGATCCAGCCGCGTGCGGCGAAGGCGATGCCCAGCAGCACCAGCGCGGCGATCAGCCCGGGCCACAGCCAGCGGCGCCAGGTGGCGGAGCGGGGGCGGGCGAGAACCTGGTCCTGGGCGGAGGTGTCACGGATCATCGGACGGTCGCAGCGGTGAGGATGGAGACTTCACAGCACGATGCGTGCCAACTGCAAGCCATTGAATTGCATGGGCGCGGACGGCGCGGACAGGTGTCCGGGTGTCCGCGGACACGTTCGCGGACACTGGGGCGCGGCATGCTCGGGAATGGGTGACACGCCCTGTGTCCGGCAGCGGACAGCGGCGAGACATTCAGCGGACTTCGCTAGAATGGCGGACTTTTCGGCGAAGGGCGTGGCTATGTGCGGTATCGTCGGTGCGATCGCGGATCGCGATGTGGTTCCGGTCCTGATCGAGGGGCTCAAGCGCCTGGAATACCGGGGCTACGACTCGGCCGGCATCGCCGCCATCGCCGACGGACAGGTACGCCGCGTGCGCCGCACCGGCCGCGTGTCCGAGACCGAGAGCGCCGCGCTGGCCGAGGGTCTGCACGCGTCGCTGGGCATCGGCCACACCCGCTGGGCGACCCACGGCGGCGTCACCGAGGCCAATGCGCACCCGCACGTCAGCCACGGCGACCTGGCCCTGGTCCACAACGGCATCATCGAGAACCACGAGCAGCAGCGCGAGCGCCTGACCGCGCTGGGCTACGTGTTCGAGTCGCAGACCGACACCGAGGTCATCGCCCACCTGATCCACCACTACATCGCCCAGGGCCGCGACCTGCTCGGCGCGCTGCAGGCGGCGGTGAAGAAACTGACCGGCGCCTATGCCGTGGCCGCGGTGAGCAAGTCGCGCCCGGACCTGCTGGTGTGCGCGCGCATGGGGTGCCCGCTGCTGATCGGCCTGGGCGAGGGCGAGAACTTCATCGCCTCCGACGTCTCGGCGGTGATCCAGGCCACGCGCCGGGTGATCTTCCTGGAAGAGGGCGACACCGCCGAGCTGCGCCGCGACGGCGTGCAGGTGTACGACGCGCAGGACCAGCCGGTGCAGCGCGAGCCGCACGTGTCCGACGTGTCGCTGGCCTCGCTGGAACTGGGCCCGTACCGCCACTTCATGCAGAAGGAGATCCACGAGCAGCCGCGCGCGCTGGCCGACACGCTGGAGGCGCTGTTCGACGCCGGCGGGTTCGACACCACGCTGTTCGGCGGGAAGGCCGAGGCGCTGCTGGCCGACGTGGACGGCGTGCAGATCCTGGCCTGCGGCACCAGCTACTACGCCGGCCTGACCGCGCGCTACTGGATCGAGGGCATCGCCGGGCTGCCGTGCAGCGTGGAGATCGCCAGCGAGTACCGCTACCGCGATGCCTGCGCCAATCCGCGGCAGCTGATCGTGACCATCTCCCAGTCCGGCGAAACCCTGGACACGATGGAGGCGCTCAAGTACGCCAAGGCGCTGGGCCATCCCAAGACCCTGTCGATCTGCAACGTGCCCGAGAGCGCGATCCCGCGCGCCAGCGCGATGGTGCTGTACACCCGCGCCGGCGCCGAGGTCGGGGTGGCCTCGACCAAGGCCTTCACCACCCAGCTGGCGGCGCTGTTCCAGCTCACCTGCGTGCTGGCCAAGCGCCGCGGGCGGCTGAGCGCCGAACAGGAGGCCGAGTACCTGGAGCAGCTGCGCTACCTGCCCGGCAGCGTGCAGCACGTGCTCAACCTGGAACCGCAGATCGCGGTGTGGGCCGAGCGCTTCGCCGACAAGCACAACGCGCTGTTCCTCGGCCGCGGCCTGCATTACCCGATCGCCCTGGAAGGCGCGCTCAAGCTCAAGGAGATCACCTACATCCACGCCGAGGGCTATCCGGCCGGCGAGCTCAAGCACGGCCCGCTGGCGCTGGTCGACGCCAACATGCCGGTGGTGGTGATCGCGCCCAACGACACGCTGCTGGAGAAGGTGAAGTCGAACATGCAGGAAGTGCGCGCGCGCGGCGGCGAGCTGTTCGTGTTCGCCGACCAGGACAGCAACTTCAGCGAATCCGAGGGCGTGCACGTGATCCGCACGCCACGCCACGCCGGCGTGCTCAGCCCGGTGCTGCACACCGTGCCGGTGCAGTTGCTGGCCTACCACACCGCGCTGGCGCGCGGCACCGACGTGGACAAGCCGCGCAACCTGGCCAAGTCGGTGACGGTGGAGTAAGGCGCCGCACCGCTGGCTTGGCAGACGCCATGGCCGGCTGCCAGCGCACTGGCCCGGGTTATGCATAAGCTTCCTGCGAGGGTTCCCACCACGCAGGAGGACGCATGTACGAGTCTTTCAGACAGGGGGCGCCGGCCGAGCTGTGGCAGGCGCTGGTGCACGAGGCCGGGCAGCGCCTGGGCCGGCCGCTGGACGAATCGCGCGAGCACTATCTGGTGTTCGTGCTGCTGCGCTACCAGCGCGATGCGCAGATGCTGGCGCGCATCCAGGCGCTGGCCTGGCTGCATGCGCAGGAGCAGGTGGGGCGTGCGCGCGCCGACGCGTTGCGCGAGGTCGGTGACGGTTGCCTGCTGATCGCCGGGCTGTTCCCCGGCGTGGCGGCGCGACGTCGGGTCAGCGTGGACTACTTCATCGATCTCGGCCGCGGCGCCTATGCCGAAGTCGCCGAGACACGCGACAGCGACGCCAGCCTGTTCGGGCAACTCGCGCGCAGCTACCGTGAGCTGGTCCGCACACTGGGGGCGCTGCGTCCGCCGCGGCACGAGGTGGCGGCGTTGCAGGCGGCGCTGCACGCGTGAGCGGTGGTGAGGTGCGTCGGATGCCCTACGCCGTTCATGCCTGATGCGCTGTGCCGCGGCCCCGGTTCCGCATCTTGTAGGAGCGGGGGGGGGGGGGGGGCGGGGGGGGGGGGGGCCGCCCCCGGCGGGGGGGGGGGGGGGGGGGGCGGGGGGGGGGGGGG